>JAYZWP010000231.1:0-4678 GCA_036142245.1 Pseudomonadota bacterium
AATCGAGAGGCCGGTCGTTGTAGCCTCCGACCGGCCCGCTCCCGGTGCAACCAGCGCGTTTAAACGAGTCGGTCGCTACTCCATTCTGGTCGGGGCGAGAGGATTTGAACCTCCGACCACTTGACCCCCAGTCAAGTGCGCTACCAGGCTGCGCCACGCCCCGAAATTCCTTGCTCGGCTGATGAGAAAGCTGCTGTTGATACAGGGCGCCGATGCCTGTGTTCAGACACGGCGTCGACCGCCGATCACGCCTTGAGAATCGAGAGGACTTCCTCCAGTTCAATGCGCATCTGCCGGATGATCTGTTGGCTCTGAAGCTCATCGCCACGCGCCGTCTCTCCTTCCAACTGCTGACGCGCACCGCTGATGGTAAAACCCTGTTCGTAGAGCAGACTGCGGATCTGGCGGATCAGAATGACATCCTGCCGCTGGTAATAACGGCGGTTGCCGCTGCGCTTGACCGGCGACAACTGCGGAAACTCCTGTTCCCAATAGCGCAGCACATGCGCCTTGACGGAGCATAGCTCGCTGACTTCCCCGATGGTGAAGTAGCGCTTGCCAGGAATCGCCGGCAACTCATTGTTATTCGAAGGTTCTAGCATGACCCTCGATCCTGCGTTTCAGTTTCTGACCCGGTTTGAAAGTTACCACACGGCGCGCCGAGATAGGGATTTCCTGGCCAGTTTTGGGGTTGCGTCCCGGCCGCGGATTCTTGTCCCGCAGGTTGAAATTGCCAAATCCGGACAGTTTCACGGGATCACCCTCGGCCAGCGCCCCCCGCACGTGTTCGAAAAACATCTCCACGATTTCCTTGGCCTCTCGTTTGTTGACGCCTAGTTCGTCACACAAAAGTTGAGCCAAACCCGCCTTTGTCAGCGCCATGTCGCAAAACTCTTCAACGCGTCCCTTCGTTTCAACCCTGCTGGCTGCGCAATCGGCCGCCCAGCGTTCCTTCCACCTGCGTCAGTATCTGCCCGATGACCTGTTCCACCGCTGGCTCATCCAAGGTTTCGTTGTCACTGCCGAGGGTCAGATGGATTGACATGCTTCTGTAACCTTCGCTGACACCGGGGCCGTCGTAAACATCGAACAGCTCGGCATCCATTAGGGTTTCGACCCCGATGCCCCTCACGCAATCCAACAAGGTGCCGGCGGTTACCGTGCGAGGTAACTCAATCGACAGGTCCCGCCGTACCGAGGGGTACGCCGAAATGCGCCGATAGGCTGGTCGAACCGCTTCGAGTAACGGGTCTAGGGCAATTTCAAACAGAAAAACATCTCCTTCGATCCCCACCGGTTTGTTCAGGGCGGGGTGCAGTCGTCCGCAAATACCAATCCGCTCACCATCCAGCATCAACTCGGCCGCTTGCCCCGGGTCCAGCGGCGGCTGTGCGCAGCGCTCGAAGCGGTACTGCGCCCGGCAGGCGAAGCGCTCCAGCAGCGCTTCCACGATTCCCTTTAAATCGAAGAAATCCGCGCGCCTAGGTGTTGTCGACCAGTGAGGGCAGTGAATTTCCTCGGCGAGAATACCTGAAATTACAGTGTCTTGCATGAGATTCTGATCGTGATTTCTGAATCTCGATCCAATTTCGAACAGGCGGACTCCCTGCTGCTGCCGATTCCTGTTGTACTGTGTTGCCGCAACCAGTCCCGGCCAGAGGCTCGCCCGCATGACCGATTGGTCTTCTGACAGGGGGTTGACAATCGCCAAAAGGTTCGCTTGAGGCGTCAACATACTTGACAGATCGGGTCTGACAAAACTGTAGGTGATGACTTCATGGAAGCCGCGTGAACGGAGCAGTTCCGTTGCGGCCGCGATGGCGAGGGGGCGGTCGGCGGGTATCGTTGCGGCGATGGCGGGCCGGGGAAGTTGCGGTTCGATTCGATCGTAGCCGTACAGACGGGCGATCTCCTCGATCAGGTCCTCTTCGATCCTGACATCGAAGCGGTGCGCGGCGGGAGTCACCATCCAGCCGGTTTCGGCCGCCCGGCACTCGAATCCCAAAGCCGCGAGAATCCGCTCCACTTCCTGGTCGGGAATTTCGATGCCCAGGACGCGGTTGATCCGGGCGCGGCGCAGTTCGATGGGCGGGCGATGCTGCCAGTTCCCTTCCGCGGCAAGGTCGCCTACCGGTCCGGCCTGACCCCCGGCAATCTCCACCAACAGTGCGGTAGCACGTTCTACCGCCAACGCTTGAATCCCGGGATCCACGCCGCGCTCGAATCGATGGGACGCCTCGGTGTGCAGTTTGAAACGGCGCGCGCGCCCGGCGATCATTTCCGGGGCGAAGAAGGCGCTCTCCAGGAGCACGCGGGTCGTTGCGGCGTCGACTTCGGTACGAACACCTCCCATGACGCCGGCGAGAGCGACCGGCCCTTTGTCATCCGCGATCACCAGGACATCTTCATCCAGCGTCACAAGTTGATCGTTGATCAACTCCAATGTTTCGCCTGGTCGAGCGCGCCGCACCTGGATGTCACCTTCTAATTTGTCCAGGTCGAAGGCGTGCATCGGCTGCCCCAACTCCAGCAACACGTAATTGGTGACATCGACGGCTGGTGACAGCGCGCGAACACCGCAGCGGCGCAGCCGTTCCGTCAGCCAGGTGGGAGAGGCTCGGGTGTTGTCGATTGCCTCGATCACGCGGCTCACATAACGCGGACACCCTGCGGATTCGGTTAGCACTACCGGCCAGCAGGTTTGAATTTCCGGCGTGATACGAGGTATCTCGGGCGGATGCCAAGCCGCACCGGTAAGGGCCGCCAGTTCCCGGGAGGCGCCGCGCATGCTCAGACAATCTCCCCGATTGGGAGTGAGTTCCAGGTCCAGCACGGCATCGTCCAAGTGGAGGGCCTGGCTGAGGGGGGTGCCTGGAACGCAGGCAGAGGGCAGTTCAAGAATCCCGCTGGTTTCATCCGACAGACCCAGTTCGGCCGCCGAGCAGAGCATGCCTTCGGATGGCTGACCGCGAATCTTGCTCTTCTTGATCCTGACGCCGCCCGGTAGCCGCGCACCCACCGGTGCCAGGGCTGTTTTCATACCAGCCGTTACATTGGGCGCACCACACACAATGCGCAGGGCGGCGGATTCTCCCGTGTTCACCTCAACCAGACGCAACCGATCGGCGTCAGGATGAGGTGCGACTGTCAGCACCTCCGCGACGCGGATCGCTTCGATCGATTCCGCCAGTTGCGCGATGTGGCCTATTTCGAGCCCCCCGGCGGTAAACCGTTCGGCAAGCTCCCTCGCATCGCCGGCAGGGTTCGTCCACTCGCGCAGCCACTGTTCACTCAACAGCATCGGGTCGGTCCACCGTTGCCTAAAACTGCCGCAGAAAGCGCAGGTCGTTGTCGAAGAAAACCCGCAAGTCGTCGATGCCGTGCCGGAGCATGGCCAGTCGTTCAACGCCCATGCCGAAGGCGAAACCGGTGTAGCGCTCGCTGTCGATGTCCACATGGCGCAGTACGTTGGGATGCACCATGCCGCAGCCTAGGACCTCCAGCCAGCCGGTACCGCCACAGACCCGACAGCCCTGGCCGCCACAGTTGACACAGGAGACATCCACCTCGGCGGATGGTTCCGTGAAGGGGAAAAACGAGGGGCGAAACCGTGTTCGCAGGTTCGAGGTTTCAAAGTACTCCCGCAGGAACGCATTGAGAATGCCTTTCAGGTGCGCGAAGGTGGTCATGTCGTCCACGAGAAGCCCTTCGATCTGATGGAACATCGGGCTGTGGGTCAGATCCGAGTCACGCCGATAGACACGGCCCGGCGCGATCAGCTGGATGGGGGGCTTTTGGCGTTGCATCGCCCGAACCTGCACCGGCGATGTGTGGGTTCGCAACAGCAACCCGTTGTCACAGTAAAAGGTGTCGTGCATGGCGCGCGCGGGGTGATCTGGCGGGATGTTGAGGGCTTCGAAGTTGTGAAAGTCATCCTCGACTTCCGGTCCCTCGTGTACCACGAAACCCATGCGCAAGAAGATCCGGGCGATCCGGTCGATGGTCTGGGTAAGCGGATGTACCGACCCGATGCGGCCGTCGCGGCCCGGCAAAGTGACATCCACGGTCTCCGCCGCCAGCCGCGCTTCGATGGCGGCCTGGTTGAGGGCATCTTGCCGGGTGGCAATCGCGTCCTCAAGGGTCTGTTTGGCGGCGTTGACCGCCTGCCCGAATTCGCGGCGTTGCTCGGGGGGCAGGCTACCGGTTCGTTTGAGTTGTTGGGTGATCTGGCCGCTGCGTCCAAGATAGTGGACGCGGAGCGACTCTAGATCAGCAGGTGTCTGCGCGGCCGCCACCGCGGCCAGCGCCGATGCGGCGAGATCCGCTACTGATTGGTCCATTAGCGGCGCTTAGATTTGCGGAGTGGGTGATCGACGGGTAACTCCCCGCGGCGGCGCGGATTGCCGACCTGACCCGGGACAGGGTCGGGTCAGTCCGAACCCAGGGCGCTACGCGCCTGGAGGGCGACAGCGGCGAACGCTTCCTTGTCGTTGACAGCCAACTCGGCGAGGATTTTGCGGTCCAGTTCGATGCCGCAGCTTTTCAAGCCAGCGATCAGCCGGCTGTAGGAGAGTCCATGTTCGCGGGCACCGGCGTTGATTCGGGCAATCCAGAGGGAGCGGAACTGCCTCTTGCGCTGCCGGCGGTCCCGGTAAGCGTACTGACCGGCCTTGGTCAC
>JAYZWP010000232.1:0-3290 GCA_036142245.1 Pseudomonadota bacterium
CATCTGGGTCACTACGGTCTTGAACAGGTTCGTGTTCAGCCCGCCGCATAAACCTCGGTCGGTGGAAACGACGATGACGCCAACCCGCTTCAACTCCCTTTCCTGGGTGTAGGGGTGGCGATATTCCGGGTTCGCCTGGGCGAGATTTGCGATCACTTCGCGAATTTTCCCGGCATAGGGCCGGCTCGCCGCGACCCGCTCCTGTGCCTTGCGCATCTTGCTGGCAGCGACCATCTCCATGGCGCGGGTGATCTTTTGGGTATTCTGAATGCTTCGGATCTTGGTCCGAATTTCCTTGGCACCGGACATAGGTTGTTACCTGGTGGCGACGCCGCTCAGGCGGCGAACCCTTCCTTGAATTTGTCGAGAAAGGTGCGGAACTGGGCTTCGATGTCGTCGTTCCAGTCACCGGTCTCGTTGATCTGGTTGCGCAGATCGCCGTGGTCCGAGGCGAACCGGCCAAGCATGGCTCTCTCGAAGGCGCCTACCTGGTTCACCTCCAGGTGGTCGAGGTAACCCTCGTTGACGGCGAACAGGGATAACGCCTGGTCCGCTACCGTCATCGGGGAGTACTGCGCCTGCTTCATCAACTCGGTGACGCGTTGCCCGCGTTCCAGCTGTTGACGGGTGGCCTCGTCGAGGTCCGAGGCGAACTGGGCGAACGCCGCCAGTTCGCGGTACTGCGCCAAACTCAGGCGCACGCCTCCGCCGAGCTTCTTGATGATCTTGGTTTGGGCCGCTCCGCCGACGCGGGACACGGACAACCCGGCGTTGATGGCGGGCCGCACGCCCGCGTTGAACAGGTCGGTCTCGAGATAAATCTGGCCGTCCGTGATGGAGATCACGTTGGTGGGCACGAAGGCGGAGACGTCCCCGGCCTGGGTCTCGATGATCGGCAGGGCGGTCAGTGAGCCGGTTTGACCTTTGACCTCGCCGTTGGTGAGCTTTTCCACCTGCTCGGCGTTGATCCTGGCTGCCCGCTCAAGCAGACGCGAATGCAGATAGAACACGTCACCGGGATAGGCTTCGCGGCCGGGCGGGCGACGCAGCAGCAGGGACACTTGGCGGTACGCCCAGGCCTGCTTGGTCAGGTCGTCGTAGATGATCAGGGCATCCTCGCCGCGATCACGGAAATATTCGCCCATGGCGCAGCCGGAGTAGGGTGCGATGAACTGCTGCGCGGCCGGGTCCGAGGCGGATGCGGCCACCACGATGGTATGGTCCATGGCGCCGTGTTCTTCCAGCTTGCGCACGACGTTCGCGATGGAGGAGGCTTTCTGGCCGATGGCGACGTAGATGCACTTAATGCCAGTGCCTTTCTGGTTGATGATGGTGTCGATCGCCACCGCGGTTTTTCCGGTCTGGCGGTCTCCGATGATCAGTTCGCGCTGTCCGCGGCCAACCGGCACCATGGCATCGATGGACTTCAGTCCGGTCTGAACGGGTTCACTCACGGACTGGCGGGTGATAACGCCGGGGGCGACTTTCTCGATGGGCGAGCTTCCGTTACAGGTAATGGCGCCTTTGCCGTCGATCGGCTCACCCAGGGCGTTGACCACACGGCCGAGCAATTCGGGCCCGACCGGTACTTCGATGATGCGGCCGGTGCAGCGTACGGTATCGCCTTCGCGAATGTGCTGATAGCGGCCCAGAATCACCGCGCCCACGGAGTCGCGCTCCAGATTCAGTGCCATACCGAAGGTGTCGCCGGGGAACTCCAGCATCTCTCCCTGCATTACCTCGCCGAGACCGTGGATGCGGCAGATGCCGTCAGTCAGACTGACCACGGTTCCTTCCGTACGGGCCTGGGATTCGAGGTTCAGGTCCCCGATCCGCTGCTCGATTAGTTTGCTGATTTCGGATGCGTTCAGTTGCATGGCTGGGTTTCCGGTGGAGGATTCGGGTTGATCCGAATTTCAGGTGTGTAGGGTGCTGCGAAGGCGGGCCAGCCGGCCCAGTACGGAACCGTCGATCACTTCATCGTCCACGGTGATGATGGCGCCTCCGTAAAGGTTTTCGTCCACCTCCACCACGACGGACACGTCGCGACCCAGACGGCGTTTCATCGCCTGGGAGATGAGGTCGGTCTGTGCTGCGGTCAGGTCCGTGGCGGTACGCACGTGAACTTCGGCGCGTTTCTCGTGCTCACGACGCAGCACCTCGAACAGCCCGGCGATTTCCGGCAACAGGGCAAGGCGATCGTTCTCGGCAAGAATCTGGAAGAAGTTGGTTGCCCCGTCCACTTCATTACTCTTGACCACGTCGCCGATAATCGATGCGAGGCGGCGCTTGTCCAGTTTCGGGTGGTTAAGAAGCGGCTCGACATGGGGATCCAGCACTGCTGTCTTGGCGCCTTGCAGTAGCTGCGACCAGGGTTCCAGAGCGGATTTCTCCCTGGCGTGGCGGAACGCGGCCCGGGCATAGGGCCTGGCGATGGTTACCTTTTCCACGATGTGTCCGCTTAGAGTTTCGCAACCAGGTCGTTGAGAACTTTCTCGTGGGCCGCGCTATCGATCTCGCGGACGAGAATTTTCTCCGCGCCGGCGATCGCGAGTCGGGAAACCTCGGCGCGCAACTCTTCCCGGGCGCGTTGGGCATCCTGCTGAATCTGGCTGTGGGCAGCTTCCACCAGGCGTTCTCCCTCGGCAATCGCGGTTGCTTTCGCCTGTTCGACGATGTCGTTTGCTTGGCGCTCGGCGGACTGGATCAGATCGGACGCTTTGTTCCGGGCCTCCTGCATCACCGTTTCGGCCTGTTCTCTGGCCTGGTTTTCGGCCAGCTTTGCCCGGTCGGCGGACGCGAGACCTTCGGCGATTCGCTGCTCTCGCTCCTGCATCGCGGCGAGAACCATCGGCCAGACGAACTTCATCGAAAACCAGATGAGAGCGGCAAACACCACCATCTGGGCGAACAGAGTGACGTTGATATTCACTGGCTTGTTATTCCCGTGTAGGTCAGCGTTGACTGGCGAAGACGGGGTTGCTTAATTGCCCGCGATAGCCTGAAGCGTGGCGACGAAGGGGTTAGCGAACATCAGCAGGGCGGCAAAGCCGATAGCGATCATCGTGACCGCGTCCAGCAACCCGGCGACGATGAACATCTTGGTCTGCAACTCGGGGATCAACTCCGGCTGGCGGGCCGCGCTTTCCAGAAAACGTCCTCCGAGCAGGCCGAAGCCGAGAGCTGTTCCGGCGGCGCCAAGACCTAGAATGATGCCTACGGCGATGGCGGTCATGCCGCTGATTTCAGCGATGAAGGCTTCCATGGTGATTACTCTCCCTGCAGGTGAA
>JAYZWP010000233.1:0-3495 GCA_036142245.1 Pseudomonadota bacterium
AAACCCACAAACCGCGCTAAGATCTGTTTCAGCCGTCGGGTGGGGTTTTTGTGGGCCAGCCCGGCGCCGGCCGGCCCCAGCGCCATGCTGGCCACCACAAGACCGAAAAAGGCGGGGCCGTAGACAAACCCCAGTGAGCCGGGTGGTGTCCGAGGGTGGCTCCAGCCGGTCTGCAGAAATCCGATGGCGCCGATCAACGCCAGCACGAAGCCGACTGCCGAAGAGGTCGCCACGGCGTTGCGGATGGCGACCCGGCAATAGGTCAGGAACGGCACGGTCAGGCTGCCACCGCCGATGCCGAGGATCGCGGACAGTGCGCCGATGCCGGTGCCTGTCGCGATCAGGGCGGGGGTGCCGGGCAGGTCGGTCGAACCGGGCGCGCGCTGTTTATCCAGGAAAATCTGCACACTGACGAGGGTGACGAAAGCGCCGAACATCCGGGTGAGAAATGGGCCCGGCAGATAGAGGGCGATTTGCGGCCCGATCAGCGCACCCAGCGCGACGCCGGGCGACAGCTTGGCGAACAGCGGCCAGAGGATGGCATCGTGCCGGTAGTGGGTATAGACCGAGGTGACCGAGGTCGGCACGATCACAGCCAGCGAGGTGCCGATCGCCATATGCATGGCGATTTCCGGGGGGAAGGCGGCACGATCGAACAGAATGGCCAGTGCCGGCACGATCACCACGCCGCCACCGAGTCCCAGCATGCCGGCGATAATGCCCGCTCCCGCCCCGACGGCGAGATAAATGAACAGGGATTCCACGCTAGCGGGGGTCGCTTGCGGATGTCGCGTTCAACGGATGGTGGTGCGTGGCAAGACTGGCCTCACTGATCCAACCGCTCCAGCATCATCTGTCCCCAGGGGTCACCCAGGTCGGCTGCCTTGCGATACCACTCGATCGCCGTGGTGCGGTTTGCCGGCAGGCCGATGCCGTCCAGGTAATGGTCACCCATGAGGGATACGGCGCGGGCGAAATTGGCGTTTCGCTGCAATGCCAACTCCGTCCAGCGCAACGCTTCGGTGTCGTTTCGGTCCACGCCGAAGCCGTTGCGGTTCATCAGCGACATCTCCACCATGGCGTCCAAGTCGCCCGCCTGCGCGGCCGACAGCCAGCTTTTCACGGCACGGGAAAACCAGCGCTGGGCTTCAAGAGCGCTCAGATCCACGCCGGCGCCGTACCAGTGCATCACACCCATGAAGTACTGCGCCTCGGTGACCCCGGACTCGGCGAGAGGCTCCAACAGAGCGCGGGCTTGGTCGTACTGCTGCGACTCGTATGCAGTGATGCCGGATTCGAGCTGACTGTGTTCTGTCGCAACCGGGGCAACCTGCAATTGTGCGGCTGCCGCAGCCGCCATGACGAGGTGAGAGAGGGCCATGTTGTTGGTCTCCTGCGGGAAAAACGAACGGTGTCGCCGATCAGACTGACCGGCCTCGGGTTGGCACCGGATTGTCCGTCATGGATAAGTAGACGATGTCGGTTGAATGATAGAATGCCACCCGGCTCGCCGCATCTCCAGCCTGCTGCAGATGCTCTGGGCAAACCGTGACATCGTGGGGCCGTAGCTCAGCTGGGAGAGCGTCGCGTTCGCAATGCGAAGGTCGGGAGTTCGATCCTCCTCGGCTCCACCATCTCATTGACACTCTGCAAAAGCACCTGAAGTAATCACCTGACATGACCCGGGATATGCGCCCCGGTAGCTCAGTTGGATAGAGCATCCGCCTCCTAAGCGGAAGGTCTCAGGTTCGAATCCTGATCGGGGCACGCCAATGGTGAGATTTCTCCTGCCGCCTGCTGCAGCGCTGGTCGGGGCGTTCGGGTGATAACCCGGCCGTTACCCCATTCCCACACCCGTCAGCAGCTCCTGGGGTTGCTCGGGGACGGGCAGGTTCGTTCAGGACGTCAGCTGGCGGACGTGCTGGGCGTCAGCCGCACTTCGGTTTGGAATCAGATCAAAATATTGAAAAGCCTGGGGCTGCCGATTCAGGCTGTCCCCGGGCAAGGTTACTGTCTCGCGCAGCGGGTAGATACCCTGGATGAGGAGCAGACTCTGGCTCATCTTCCCGACCGTATGCGTCGGCGTATCGGCTCCGTGGACTGGTTCGACCGCGTCGACTCGACCAGCGACCAGCTGCTGCGGCATCTCACCGGGGCCACGGACCGCGTGGCGATTTGCATCGCCGAATCGCAGAGTGCCGGGCGCGGGCGTCGCGGGCGGTCATGGGTGTCTCCATTTGGTTGCAATATTTACTTTTCCGTTGCTTATCCGTTCGCGGCGGGGGTTTCCGGTCTGATTGGACTGACGCCGGCATTGGGTGTCGCCTTGGCGAGAACCCTGACCGGCATGGGCGTGGCCGGTATCCGGGTGAAGTGGCCGAACGATCTGCTGCTTGAGCAGCGTAAAGCGGCCGGAATTCTTGTGGACATTCGGGGCGACGCGGCCGGCCCCTGCTGGGCTATCGTCGGAATTGGAGTCAACCTGGCGATGCCGGGTGCTGCCGGTCGGACTGTCGATCAGCCTTGGGCCAATATCGCGCCCCGCCTCGCGCCGGGCGTGACACGCACGGAGTGTCTGGGACGTCTTCTGAGCAGCGTGTTGTGCGGCCTGGAGACCATCGAAACTCGGGGACCGGATTCCTATCTGGTGGATTGGCCGCGTTTCGACGCGCTGCGAGGCAAGGCAGTGATGGTGGATGGGCACGGCGAAGCGATCACCGGGGTCGCCGAAGGGATTGCCGGAAACGGAATGTTGAGGGTGGTCACCCAAGCGGGAGAGCGATTGATCATGGCGGGCGAGGTGAGTGTACGCAATGTACCCGGCACTGCTGGTTGATCACGGCAATTCGCGCCTGAAGTGGTGCCTGGATGACGGGAGTCTGCGACACCATGGCGCCTTGTCGCTGCGTGGCGATAGCGCAGTCCTGACGGTTGCCCTGAACGCCGCATGGCGTGAGTTACCCGTCGTGGAGTCGGTCTGGTTGGTCAGCGTCGGCGCTCCCGCGCAGCGTCTTGTGATTGAGGAACAGGCGTGCAATTTGTGGGGTCTGACTCCCACCGCGATCAGGGTCGCGGCCGAGGCGGCGGGCGTTTCCTGCGGTTACCGGGATCCGGCGCGCCTGGGTGTCGATCGTTGGGCCGCCGTGGTCGGCGCCGTCGCTCGCGCGGGGGGCAAGTCCTGCGGCGTGATCGATTGCGGTTCCGCGGTCACTGTCGATGCGGTCGGGGTCGGTGGGCGGCACCTGGGCGGGGTGATTTTTCCTGGTTACGAGGCGATGCGCGCGGCCTTCATTGCCAGCACCGCGGCCGGGCCTACTCTGGCGAACGATGGTGACTTTAAACTGTCGCCCTTTGCGCGGGATTCCGAAGCGGCGGTGGCTGCTGGGGCCTGGATGGCGATGCTGGGGGGCATCGAGCGGTGTGTTACCCAGATGAGCCGCAGCATCGGAGAGGATGCGCGTTGGTTTTTGTGCGGCGGTGATGCCTCCGCGTTGG
>JAYZWP010000234.1:0-3343 GCA_036142245.1 Pseudomonadota bacterium
CAACAGCGCGACATCCTCGCGGTAATAGTCAACCAATTCTTTTCGGAGTTGATCCGCCACCGGCGCCCGCGGCCGATACTCCAGATTCCGCTGGTCGACCCAGCGATAGATTCCCAGACCGAGGGTCGGCACGCGCAGCGACTCCCGCAGGCGGGCGACCGCGATCATGCCACGGCGAAGCAGCGGGAAACGCCGCCGTTTCGCCGGATTGGCGACCGGGAAGTCGACCCGGCCATCATCTCGCACCGCCAGGAATTGGAGAACGGTTGCATAGGCCGCCCGCGGGTCTCGTTTCACATCATCCAACAGCAACGGCTAGACCTGCTCCTGACCGGCGACGCAGTAAAGTCGTTGCAGTTGCTCACCCAAGCGGCAAGCCGGGCCGTACAGCAATAACTTGGGTTCCTCGCAGAGCCTGGGAATGGAACGCCCGGCCTCGCGCTCCGTCTGGAGGCGCCACGCCGCTGCGAAATCCGCAACGTCTTCGGTCCCGTTAACCAGTTGTTGTTCGTGCAGAGAAGGTGCCATCTCGACCGGGTTGCGCAGCATCACGATGAACTTCGCCGCCGGGACATCCACCAGTATGTTGGGGACCGCCGCGTGCGAATACAGATACCAGACGGAAGCCTCCCCGACCGCGTCACACACTGCGGGGGGATGTTTGAAGAAACGTGAGTACTCAGCGGGGGAGTGGGTATGCCTGTTACCGAAGTCCGTGTTGTAGTAATGCGGCTCCTTTGCCGACGACATCAAAATATTCGGGTGTTGCGCCAGCCAGCCCGCAAGCGAAGTCGTGCCACACTTGGGCGCGCCTACGATGAAGAAATTAGGCAACCGATCAACCATTCGCCTGTCCACCTCCCAAGAGCGATGTCTTTGGAGGCCGTCCCAGAACGGAGGCCCCGACACCCAGACGTATACGCACGCTCGCGTGCAACAGAACATTCCAAACTATCACTTGCGTGAACCGGGCGACCGCAGCGCCCTCGATTCCCCACGCCGGAATCAACAACAGGCAGAGTCCAACATGGACAAAGGTGGATAACAGGATTCCACGCACGGCGTCGCGCTCGTGCCCGGTCATATTCAGCAGCACACCGACAAACCCCATGGCCGCATTGACCAACTGCCCCAAAGAAATAATGGCAAGCGCGACATAACCTTCGGCAAAGCCCGGTCCGAAAACCCGCACCAACAGCCAGTCACCGAACAGCAGAAACATCAGCCCGGGCGGCAATGCCGCGAGCAGCGCCACTTGCGCACCACGAATCGCCAACCGTTGCATACCTGCCAGATCACCCGCGGCGTGCAGCCGGGCGATGTGCGGCATGATCGCGAACTTCAACGCCTGCATACCGAACAGGACCAACACTCCTCCCTGCACCGCGGCCCGGTACACACCGACCTCCACGTCGCTGCGCAGGAAACCCACCAACAGCAGATCGATGTTTTCGTTGGCCACCGTCAGACCCGCTACCAGACTCAAGGGGAGGAAAGCGCGACTCCAGTGGCGCACGTCGGCATAGACCGGCCGCGTATTCGCGATAACCGCACGGCTGCCGCGGCGCAGTAACCACGCACCGAGCAAAAACGCCACCGCGGCTGCCGCACAGTGGAGCCCCATCGCGAGCGGGGCGGAAAAGTTCTCTGTCGGCCAGGCAGCCAGTGCCGCCAATACCAGTCCGATGAGCACAACGGGTCTGACCAGCCGCTCCGGCAGCTGCCCGAGCGTCACCTGCCCCAGCCCGCGCAAAGCTGCGCCGCGCAGATTGGCCAGCGCAATCAACGGAATCAAACCCAGGCCTGCGAGCAAAGTCGCGGTTCGTGGCGTTTGCGAGCCACCACTGACCGCGATCAGGGTCAATACCGTCAGCAGCGCGATGGCCGCGGAAAACAGCGCCACACAACCGGTACTCCAGCGCCACAATCCCCGCACCGCGTCCAGGTTCCCGCCCTCTCGATACCGGGCGGTTTCTCTCACGACCAGTTGTGGCAAGCCACTTTGAGCGGGTATGGCGAGCAGCGTCACCAGTGCGAATGCGAACGAGTAGACGCCAAAGTCGGCGACACCCAACATGCGCGCGAGTACAACCGAGACCAACAGAGCCAACGGCGCCGTACCGACCGCGAGCAGCACGCTGCCCACGGCACCGCGTCTGACCTGACCGCCTAGCAGGCGACCGCCGAGGCGCCTGGTTACCATCCCGCGTCCGGTCTACTCAAAGAGATTCGACTGCCTTATCACCCTCGCCTCGCACCACGATCCGAAGGACCGCAATTCTCGCCATCCGCGCGCCACGGAGTACCCGCCTGCTCCGAAAAAACCGTGGATTTGAGCAGCGCGATCTGTTCGGGCGTCATGTAGATGTCCTGCCAGAGGGCAACGCCGCTCCGCGGTGCGATCAGGGTGCGCACGAAATCGATTTTGGCTACCACTTTCTCGGCCTCTATCGGCAGATTCCGCCCCTTCACCACCGACGATTTGCGGAAGTTACCGACCAGAAAGATCAACCGAGACGGATCCGGTACCGCACGTTTGCCCCATTCGAAATCAGCCACTTTGATCTCTGTTGGCGACCGATAATCCATGTGCAACAGATAGTCGATCCAGCCTTCGTTGAGCCACCGTACCGAATCGGCACCCTGGACGCGCAGATCCGCATTGCCGGCGTGGGAGGCCGTCGTGATGATGGTATTCGGACGGTGACGCTGCACGACCTCGCGGACCCGACGGACGATGTCGTCCACCGCCTCACCGTTCCACGCCGCGAGCGCGGCAGCACCATCGGCATCAGTATTGCGCTTGTCCCGGTAGTAGCGCCGAGCATCTTCCGCGACATTCCGCCCAGCCGAGTGCTCAGCGTAGTCGCGGGCACATTCGGGTGTGGTACACACGCCGCGGGTACGGATGAAATCCAGGTTCACCCCGTCGACCGGATAGCGGGAGACCAGATCTTCCACCAGGGTCACAATAAAGGTCCGAAAACCGGCATCGTGCAAATCGAATGCTTTGGCCACGGTATTGGGCGGGATCCCCTCGGCGATGTGATACTCAGGAAAAAAGTTGCGATAGCGTGCCGCCACTGAAATCGAGGGATGGACTTCCAATCCGGCGGCGTGCGCTTTGTCGAGCAGATAGCGAAACGGATCGCGTTCCTGCTTGCGTTTCCAGTTCCAGTCCCGAGGCGCCAGATCGGAATCCCAGGTGACACCGCGCCCATGCCAAACCGACGGCATCAGTACATTGAAGCCCGCTTCCAGCGTCCGATCGATGACGCGGTCCGTTTCAAACCTACCGACCCAATCCATGCTGCCATTGGTCCAAAGCACACGGGCCTCGACC
>JAYZWP010000235.1:0-3138 GCA_036142245.1 Pseudomonadota bacterium
CGACACCTCGCTGTCCGGGTTTTCGGTGATCTTCTCCTCCGACACCCAGGCCGGGACCCAGTATTCGCAGTCCTCGGTGAACAGACCGAGCCAGTCGTCCCAGCGCTGCTCGTCCAGCGCTCGCGCCTGGGCGTAGAGGATGGAGGAACCGATCCGCAGGGCGTGTTCAGACTGCACCGGCCGCCTCCTTTTCCAGACCCTCACGCATGCGGCGCAACCACTCCCGATAGCTGGCGTGAAACACCGTCTCATCCTGCAGGTCCGACCGGCCCATCGAGGAGGTGGCCGGTTCAATGCCCAGGCGACGGGCGAAGTCATTCGCCCCCTGTGTCACCTCGCCGATCCCCCGGTAGTGCCCTTGCCCGGTGCTGTCGGCGCCGGTGGCCGAGAGCCCATACTGGCAGGACTCGTATACCTTCGAGTCATCCGGCGTGGCGAGCCCGGTGGGGTTGAAGAAGTCCTCGAACTGATGGATGCGCAGCTTGCGCATCTGTGCGGACTCCCCTTTCGGTCCGACACAGAAGCTGCGCATCTCGGTGCGGTCCACCGCCAGAGGGCGCATGACCCGCATCTGAATGCAGGCGTTGCAGGAAAACTGCAAATTCGGAAACACGGTGAAGTTCACCGTTTTCAGCATCAGGTCGGCACGCTCCTTACCGACCCGCTCCACCAGTTCGTCGTACTTCGCATACAGCGGACGAATTTCGGGAGTGGCGGTCTCGATCCAGATGGCGTTGAGGCCGATCGCGAAGGTGAAGCTTCCGGACGGGACCGCCGGATCGACGCAGTCGGCGATATCGATGTTACGGAACTCGCTGCCGCCGGACGCCCGGTTGGCGGTGATGTTCATGAAGCTCGGGTGGGTCGACGTGAGGTGGTAGGCGTCGACGCAGTTTTCGAGCTGCATCTTCCAGTTGGCGTCGAAGGTGTAGTACGAGCGGCCGGGAATCACCTCGGTGCCGTCCACGGACTGATCGACGATCATGTCCAGGAATATCGAAATGCCGCGCAGATGGTCGGTCAGGTCCGGAACGTCCGGATTCAGGCTGCCGAACAGGAAACCGCGATAGGAGTCAAAGCGCGCCAGGCGGACCAACCCATGGTCCCGACCCTCGAAGCGTTGCGGATACAACCCCTGCGTCTGATCCTTGACGAGGATGCATTCACCGGCGCTGTTGAAGGTCCAGCCGTGATAGGGGCAGACATGGAACTTCCTGTTGCCGGATTCGTTCTGGCAGACCAGTGCTCCCTTATGGGGGCAGACATTCAGAAAGGCGCCGAGTTTGCCGGCGCCGTCGCGCAACAACAGCACCGGCTGATGTCCGATGTAGGTGTTCAGGTAGTCGTTGGGATTGGGGATCTGGGTCTCGTGGGCAAGAAACACCCAGTTGGACTCGAACACATGTTTCAACTCGAGTTGAAACAGCGCTTCGTCCCGGTACAGATCCCGATGAACTTCGAAAATGCCGTTGCGCACGTCGTCACGGACCAGCCTGTCCAGATCGGCGGCCGTGACGGGGGAATCGGTTCGAACCTTGGCGTCCACAGTGCTCCTCCTGTCTTGTTTGATGATGGCTCGCGGCAGCACTGTAGCCCGATTTGCCTGCGCGAAACAGTCCTCCGGTGCTGCGGCGTTTGATACGATCGCGTCGCGCCGGTGAATCACGCCGGCCTAATAACCGAAATTTCAATAACCCGTCGCCACATATGGACGACTGTCAGGGAGGAGTCATGCAGCAAACGCGCACGGTGGACGTCGCCGCCGTTATCGAATCGGCCAAGGTCAGCCCGCTACAGATCCGCGTCATGCTGATCTGCGCGCTGATCATCATCCTGGACGGCTTTGACCTGCTGGTCATCGCCCTGACCGCGCCACCGATCCTCGCCGAGCTGGATTTGCCGGAAACGCGCCTCGGCCCGCTGTTCGGTATCGGACTGCTGGGGATGATCGTCGGGGCGATGATCGTTGCCCCACTCGGCGACCGATATGGCCGGAAGCTACCCCTTGCCGGCAGCACCGCGTTTTTCGGGCTACTCTCCCTGCTGACGGCGACGGCGGACAGCTATCAGGAACTGATGCTGCTGCGTCTGCTGACCGGGATGGGGCTGGGCGCCGCGGTGCCCAATTCCACCGCGCTGATTTCGGAATACGCGCCCCACCGCGCCAGGGCGATGATGGTCACTATCAGCATCCTGGGATTCGCCGTGGGCGGGCTGCTCTGCAGCAGCCTTGCCGTGCCGATGATTCCCGCCTACGGATGGCGCTCCATGTACGTCGTCGGCGGCCTGTTGCCGCTTGTCATGGTGCCGGTGCTGCTGTTCTGGTTGCCCGAATCGGTGCGCTTTCTCGCCCATCGGGGTAATGCCGGCAGCCGGGTGGCGACAATCCTTTCCCGGATCGATCCGGCCGGACAGTTCGCCGCAACCGATAAGTTCCATGCTCCCCGCGAGGAGATCCAGGGTGCCCGGATCCGGCAGCTTCTGGTCCCGGGCCGGCGGCACGACACGCTGCTGCTGTGGATCATGTTCTTCATCAACATGATGATCATGTTCTACCTGGTGAACTGGATTCCTTACCTGTCCGTGCGCAGCGGTCTGACGGAACGCCAGGGCGCCCTCGCCACGGTCGCGCTCAACCTCGGCGGTATCATCGGCCCACTGGTGCTGGCGGTTCTGGTGCGACGCTTCGGATCGCGCCGCACCATCGCGAGCGCTTTCGTCGTCGGCGCAATCGCCTGCGCCATCATCGGGCCGGCGGGGGCCTACTTCTCCACCTTTCTGGTGGTGGCCGGTATCACCGGGTTCTGCGTGTTCGGCGCCCAGATCGCCATCCACGCGCTAGCGGCGAATCTCTATCCCATGGAAATCCGGGCAACCGGCATCGGTTGGGCGCTGGGTTGGGGTCGGGTCGGATCCATTATCGGGCCGGTGGCCGGCGGCTACCTGCTGCATACGGCGCTACCCATGGGTTATTTCTTTGCCGGGTTCGGGGCCCTTCTGTTGGGTGCGGCATTCGCGACCTGGTCGCTTATTTTCGACGACCGGATGCTGACATAGGGACACTCAGAACGGATCAAACTACCAGGGCGGTCAGCCGGCACCACCGATAGAAGGCGCAGCCGGAACCACGGGGGTACG
>JAYZWP010000236.1:0-4685 GCA_036142245.1 Pseudomonadota bacterium
CAATACCCTGCGTCGAGCGCGTTCCTTTGCACGATGGATTACCAAACGCCGCATCACCCAGGGTATTCCCCACCGGAGGCAGTCCCCTGTCTTGTAGGGTGGGTTAGCGGCAAAGTCTTGTAGGGTGGGTTAGCGGCAACGCCGCGTAACCCACCGCTTGCGCTGTCCGCCAGCGCAAGCGCTCTGGAGTATGAAATTGCGGCATTGCAACCTAACCGGCGTTCCTGCACCACCGATCGCCGGGTTACGCGCCTCAGGTCAGCGCGGCACGTAGCTGTTGGGTACACCCGCTTTGGTGACGGACGGCTCGACCACCGGGATCTCCTCATCGCCCAGCGGCGGCATCTTCACTTTGCGCTCCATGGCGGCGTCTATATAGGGCGCCAATTCCGCGCGTTTGCGCGCTTCGCGTTTGGCGGCACGCTCGTGAAACTCCCCCATCACTTCGTTGGCGAACAACTCCATCGCCTCGCAAATGTGCTCGTGGCGGTTGTTCCCCGCCTGCTGCAACAGAATCACCTGATCGATACCGGCCTCCTCAAACTGCCGCAGATGTTGCCGCAGATCCTGCGGCGTACCGATGCCGGCGGGCTGATAGTCTCCCGTCCGCGCTTCGGCCATGATGCGCTCGGTGCGGTCGCCCCGCTCCTCGATAAATCGCTTCCAACGGACGGTGCGCCCCGGCACGGTGTCCCGGGTGACCAGTTGCTGAAGCGTCACCTTGAAAAACTCGAATCCCTCCAACCCGCGTCGGATCGCTTCCGCGCGATCCGGGTGCACCGAGAATTCGCTCACCATGGCGAGGTTGGCGTTCACCGCGTGGCCAATGGGTACGCACCGATCGCTCTTGATGGTGTCGTAGTAGGTCTTTACCCAGCCACGCGCCTCTTCCGGGTCGACGAAGGAGAACGCCAATGCCCCCACACCGCAGCGGGCCGCCTCGATGATGGTGTCCCGGTTCGTACACGCCATCCACAGGGGCGGATGCGGTTTCTGGTAAGGCTTGGGAACCAGATTGCGGCATGGCATGGAAAACGATTCGCCCTGATAACCCGGGTAGGGCGTCATGGTGAGCATGTTGCAGATCTGTTCCACCGCCTCGTGGCTGTATGCGCGTTTCTTCTTTGCCGGAATGTTGAAACCGCCCAGTTCCAGCCGTGTTGCTCCCTCACCGAAACCGAAGTCCACCCGCCCATCCGCCAACAGATCGAGTGTCGCCAGGGTCTCGGCGGTACGCGCGGGATGGTTGTAGTTGGCGATGACCTGACGGATGCCGTGACCGAGCCGGATACGCTGGGTAACCGCAGCCGCGGCACCGAGAAACACCTCCGGCGCCGACGCATGAGAGTACTCTTCCAGAAAATGGTGTTCCACCTGCCAGGCGTAGTCGATGCCGAGTCGATCAGCCAGCACCACCTGTTCCAGCGCCTGCTTGTGGAGGCGATGCTCGCTGTCCGCAGTCCAGGGTTTGGGCAGCTGCAACTCATAGAACAGTCCGAATTTCACGAATTCTTTCCTCCCGGTGAAGCCTGCGACCCAAGCGCTGCGCCCCGATCCAGACATGACGCCAGTTTAAACCGCGCCTCCCGGTGCTTCCGACCGGCCCACCATTGCACGCGTTCATGACCGAACCCAGAATGGCCGGCGACACGTGGCAGTCCCTTACTGAGGAGAATCGCAATGAAGAAAGTGCTGTCTACCCTGCTGGTGCTGGCGAGCGCAACGCTTCACGCAGCCGGCCCGGAAGTGGAGGACCACCCCTTGCGCGCCGCGAGCGGCGCCGCGGCGGCAGGAGAAATGGTCTCCCTTTCGTTAGCCGACGGGCGCAGTTTCCAGAACTACGTCATCGGCCTGGACGAGGACCGCCCGGCGGTGCTGCTCATTCACGAGTGGTGGGGGCTGAACGACCACATCAAGGAAATGGCGGACGCTCTGGCCGGCCTCGGTTACGGCGCGGTGGCCATCGACCTGTACGACGGCAAAGTCGCCACCGACCCGGAAACAGCCGGTGCCTATTCCAAAGCCGCAGGCGAACAACCCGCCGAGGCGCTGGAAAAACTGCAAGCCGCCCTCGAGTGGTTGAACGAACGGGGCAACGGTCAGGTGGCGACGCTGGGGTGGTGTTTTGGTGGTGGCTGGAGCCTGCAGGCTTCCATCGCCAATCCGCGGCTGGTGGATGCTACCGTCATCTACTACGGCATGGTGAGCGACGACGCGCAACGGTTGCAGCAACTCGCGGCACCTGTGCTTGGCATCTTTGCCAATAAGGATCAGTGGATCACCCCGGAAAGCGTGGACGCGTTCGAGGCGGCGCTGACCAAAGCCGGGGTGCCGCATCAGATACATCGCTACGACGCCGAGCACGCTTTTGCCAACCCCTCCGGCCCCTACTACGCCGACGCACCGGCCCGGGACGCCTGGGCGAAGACTATGGACTTCCTCGGGGAAAACCTGAATGTAGACTGACAGGCTGCGGCGAACCACACGACGTTGAAGGTGTCCTGCACCCGATCCGGTGCACCCCTGTTGTGGGGTGGATTAGCGGCAACGTCACATCCCCCGGCGTATTCCCCACCGCAGGCAGTCCCCTGTCTTGTAGGGTGGGTTAGCGGCAACGCCGCGTAACCCACCGCTTGCGCCATCCCTGCCACCGCCCACGGGCCGGGTGCAGGCCTCGAACGGGCCAAGTCACCGCGGATACGCCGGCCCGCCGGGTTACGCCCTGACGGGCTAACCCGGCCTACGACGAGCCAACACCACCCCGCGCCGAGCGCGCAATCGTTTGCAGGACGGATCATCGGCAACGCCGCATCGCCCAGGGTATTCCCCACAGGAGGCAATGCCCTGTCTTGTAGGGTGGGTTTGCGGCAACGCCGCGTAACCCACCGCTTGCGCCATCCCTGCCGCCGCCAACTGACCGGGCGACGGTGTCGAACGGACAACGCCACCGCGGATGCACCGGCCCGCCAGGTTACGCCCTCACGGGCTGACTCAGCCTACGGAAGGGCAGTCCCGCCGCGCCGGTGTGATTTGCTCGTGACAAATCACTTGAAGAAACACCATTTTTGTATCTGGACACAGGAAGTTACAAAGCCTTCCTCAAGCGGAGTCAACCTCTTTTGACATTCCGGCGCCCGTCGACCGCAGGAGTTCCTGATAGCCCTCCTCTGTCGCGCGGGCACGGATGATGCCGAGCACCTCCTGCTCGACCAGCCCCATTTCAAGGGCAATCTCCTCGCCGTAGGACCGTCCTGCCGCCCCCGGCAGGATGCGATAGCTGTACCGCAGCGTTCCCGCCTCGCGGCGGCACTCGACGCGCAGGTTGGCGGCACCGGGAAACTCACCGGCCTCGACGGCAGCCGCTACCTCGTGCATATGGGTGGTGAAATAGGTCGCCGCCCCCAGGGTGTGAAAACCGCGCAGCAGCACCAGCGACTGACGCTGCCCTTCCTGGTGGTCGGTACCGCCGCAGGGCTCGTCGAGAATCACCAGGCTGAAAGGCGTTGCCCGTTCCAGGATCTGCCGGATGCGGCGCAGTTCGTTGCGGTAGCGCCCTTCTCCCTTGGTGATGTCATCGGGCGCGACAAAATGGGTATAGATTCCGTCAGCCAGACTGACCTGCGCCTGCTCGGCGGTGACCGGGAGCCCTTTCTGCGCCAGCAGCTGAATGAGACCCACGGTCTTCACGAAGGTGGTCTTGCCGCCGTTGTTGGCGCCGGTCAGCACGAACAGGTTGGTCCGCGGTGACTGCAGGATATCGTTGGGAACCACCGCCTCCGCCGCGGTGCGACCGGCGAGCAGCGGGTTACAGGCGCCCTTCACATCCAGTGTGCGCACGCCGGGCTCCGCGATCCGCGGCCGGCATACCGGCAGACCGCGACCCGCCAGACCGTGAAAAAACTCGGCAAAGGCGGTGTAGAGATCGAGCGGTCCCAGCAGTTCGACGACCGCCCGGATCTGCTCGTTGAATCCCGCGATCGCGGCAACGAACTGCTGGCTGACGAATTCCTGGATCAGCTTGCCGAGTTCCGTGAGTCCCCAGGGTTCCTTGAGGCCCAGCGAGCCGTCACCGGCCTCCGGCAGGCGCTCGTAAAGCCGGGGGCCGAGCAGTTGCTCAAGTTCCGGACTCAGTCCGCGATTCTCCGACCCGTCCAACAGGCGCAGCGTAAACATCCGCTCCGGTTGGCCCTCGTCATCAAGCGACACGTGAAACGCAACGCCACCGAGGGATTCGATGCGCTCGATAAATCGGCACAACCCGGCGAACTCCGACGACCCGCGTACTGTCTCCAGATAGTCTGCCAACGAGCACAGAGCCTCCGAGGATACCCCTGCGACATCGAGCGGCAGCTCGATAAAGCGCCGGTAAGCCCTGAGCAGCTGCAGTCCGGTTTGCAGGTTCTGTCCCCACTCGAACTCCCGGGATTTGCGATCGATGAGCAACAGTGACCGCACTGCCCCGCGCAGGTCGGAGCGCAGCCGATCGCGCGCCAGCAGATCGGCGAACACATCCTGCCGATAACGCACCGTGGTGGTGTCTTCCGGCAAATGGGCGAACACGAACAGAGCCAGTTCGCGGGTGTCCGAGCCGAGAAACGGAATCCCGCCCAGCAGTTGATCGACGCCAAGGTCCCGGACAAAGGAAACATCCCGTCCCTCTTGCGGGGAAAGTTGCCACGGGTTCA
>JAYZWP010000237.1:0-3045 GCA_036142245.1 Pseudomonadota bacterium
GTGCAATTTCTCGTGACGGCTGAGATACCCCGCGTTGGTGCGGGTGTTGCCCTCCCAGTTTTCGCCGTCGTCCATCTCCAGCAGACCGGCGGGGCTGAAGGTCATCATGCAGGCCTTGTTAATCGCCTGCTTGATCTCGTCCGGCATGTTGTTGTTGACGACCGTCCAGATGCGCAGTTCGAGCTTGCGCGGACCTCTCGGCAGCCAGGTGCGGAACGTGTGGATACCAGGCAAAAAAGTCATGTTGGGAAACATCGCGGCGGAAGCGAGGGAGCCGAACAGGCGCGAGCGCAGTTCACCAATCCGCTCCGCCATACGCGGTTTTAACGCCGCGTAGTAGTCGAGCACTTCCTGGGAACCCAGGATGGCGATATCGCCAAATCCCTCAAGCGCGAATTCCCAGCCGTGGCCGTTGACACTGGCGTGATAAGTATCGGTGGGATCGTAAGGTGGGAACCCCTCGCCCATCATGGCCCGACCGCCGGAGTCGTGGGTCCACCAGGCGTGATAGGCGTCGCCGATGAAATTTTCGACACCGAACTTCCAGTTGGCGCTGGCGTAGGACTTGATGGTGCCCGGCAGAAACTCGATACCGCCTTCGTCATTGTCCAGAAAGGCGTCGAGATACCAGCGGTAGTCGCCGAGGTACTCATCCAGGGAGGGGGCATCGGCATCGAAATTGGCGAAGATCATTCCCTTGTAGCTTTCCACCCGCGCCTGGCGCGGACCCCACCTGGAAAGGTCGAGATCACCGTCGTCGTAGGCGTGCTCGCTCGGCACACCGAGCAGCGCGCCGTTGGTGCCGAACGCCCAACCGTGGTAATTGCAGGTGAAGCGCCGCGCGGCGCTGCCTTCGTCGGCGAAACAGATCTTGTTGCCGCGATGCGGGCAGGCGTTCAGGTAAACATAAACCTTGCCGTCGGTGTGGCGGCTGACGATCACGCCGTCCTCACCGATATAGGTGGTCAGAAAATCACCGCAGTTCGGAATCTGGGAGTCGTGGGCCACAAACTGCCAGCAGCGGGCAAAAATCTGCTTCAGCTCCAGTTCGTAGATCGCCTCGTCCCAGAAAATGCGGCGATCGATCCATCCTTCACGGGTGTTCACCAGGTCATCGAAATCGATGGGATAGGGATCCCGGGTGCGCATATCCATGACTATCTCCTCTCTCCTGTTACCGCCCGCCGGTGGAGCCCGACGGACCACAGCGCCGACGTCAGAAAAAAACGTTCAGATTGCTGTCGATCACCACCGGGTGGTCGAAATCGATACGCCGTAACGCCAACCGCCACTCGCCGTCGGTCAGCCGCCAGATGTCCTCGCGCCCCGCCGACAAACGTCTTTCCTGGGCGTCGATCCGGCTGCGATGGATCTGGATGACGGAATGCACCACCGTTTCATCCTGCTGCGCGCAGGAATAGATCTCGATATTGCTCACAATGCGACGTACCCGGTTCGGCGGGTCTTCCGCCCACACCATGCCGGAGCGCAGCCGCTGCACCCGTAGCGCCAGGCGCTCCCGGTTCTCGTCAAAAATGCTGCCCTGGCCATAGGGAAACGGATCGGAGCGGTCGCGGCGGAAACGGCGCGTCGCCATCGGCATCCAGTAACGGACATCCGGCGCCAGCAGTTCGAGCCACTCTTCGAAGCGCTCCTCGTCCAGCAGGCGCGCCTCGTAATGGAGCCGCTGCTGCAGCGCCAGATGCAACTCGACCCACGAGGATTCGCACACATCAGCCTGCGGCACGGGTCACCTCCCGCGCCGTGGCGCCGTCCAGACCGTTCTCGTTGTATTGCGGCACCTGCCGCCAGCTTTCGGCGTCGATCAGTTCCTGCCAGCGGCGATAGAAATAGCGCTGGTTCTGCTCGCAGATCACACCGTCAGCCACCGTACCGGGAAACCCCGCCCGCGCTCCACCAGCATCCAATGCCATATTGGTCCAGACATCCATCTGCCGGGTGCGCCAGCCCCGGCTCTGCTCGGTGCAGGCGGCCAGGTTGTCGCCATCGTCGTTATCGAACAGCCCGGCCGGACCGAAGGTGAGATAGACGTTGTCCAGAATCTGCCGCTTGATCTCGTCCGGCATCTCTTTCTCGACCATCGCCCAGGTCCACATCTCGATCTTGCCGGGACCCTTGGGGTGATAGACGCGAAACCAGTTGAGCCCCGGCAGGAATTGCAGGTTCGGGAAGACCGTCAGGTTGAGCTGGGAGCCCCACAGTTGACGTCCGCGGGTGTCGCCTAAACGCCGGATGACCTGGTCACGGTTGGCATCGAGGTAGTCGAGCATCGGCTGGGGTTGGGGATAAAAACTGTAGCCGGACACGCCGTCCAGGGTCGCCAGCACCGTGTGTCCGTTCAGGCCGGCCACCGACATACCCTGAGAATTGTCGACACTGCTGTTGCCGACCCCGAAGCCGGAAAAGTTGAGACTCTGCACGGCGCCCATGGCTGCGGCGTGGGCCCATCCCAGGTGATAGCCGTCGCCGCTGACGTTCTCAACCGGCAGTTTCCAGTTGCAGGGTATTTCCACCTTCATGGTGGCGCCGATCAGTTCGCTGCCGCCCGGCATGGCATCCAGCCAGACATCCAGGTACCACGCCATATCGCCCAGGTAGTCGCGCAGATCGGGCGCTTCGGTGCTGAAACAGCCGAATACCAACCCCTTGTAGGATTCGACCCGGTCGACCTCGACGAGGCCGAAACGGCCTCTGTCGAGCTGCCCGTTATAGGCTTCCTGCTCCAGCGGCACCGCTGCCAGGCTGCCGTCTATGGTGAAAGCCCAGCCGTGATAATTACAACTGAACGCACTGGCGTTGCCCCGGTCGGCGCGGCACAACCGGTTCCCCCGGTGGGTGCAGGTGTTCAGGAACGCCCTGATGGTGCCGTCTTTCTGGCGCACCACCAGTACGTCGTCCTCACCCATCCAGGTACGGAAATAATCGCCAGGACGTGGGATCTGCGATTCGTGCACCAGATACAGCCAGCAACGCCCGAAGATGCGTTCCATTTCCCGCTGATAGATCTCTGGGTCGACATAGATT
>JAYZWP010000238.1:0-2849 GCA_036142245.1 Pseudomonadota bacterium
GTTGGGGGGCAGAGCGCAAACAGACCCTGCTGGCGTGGGAGCAGGCCCGAACCCTGGCCGCGAGGGAGGCAGCCATAGAATAGATATATCAAAATAAATATAGCCGCCCGAACGCCACCGGAAGAGACCCCGTGCCCCGTCCCGAACTCCTGATCGACCTGATGCGTCACGGCGAACCGGTGGGCGGTGTACGCTACCGTGGCCACCGCGACGACCCGCTCAGCGACGCCGGCTGGTCGCAGATGCGCGCCGCGGTAGACCCGGCGGACCCCTGGGATGGCATCGTCAGTTCGCCGCTACGCCGCTGCCGGGAATTCGCGGAGACCCTGAGTGAGCAGCTCGACCTGGCGCTGCAGATCGACGCGCAGTTCAAGGAGATGGCCTTCGGCGACTGGGAGGGGCTGCTGCCGGACGAAGTCCGGACCCGGTTTCCCGATGCGCTGCGCCAGTACTGGCGCGACCCCCTGCGCCACACGCCGCCCAATGCGGAGCCGCTTGCGGCATTCCAGCGCCGCATCGAAACCGCCGGGGACGGGCTGATCCAACAGCAGCAGCAAGCTGATACAGGTCACCTGCTGCTGGTGGTTCACGGCGGCGTGATCCGGGTCATCCTGTGCCGGGTGCTCGGGATTCCGGTGGAACGGTTTATGCGCATCGAGACGCCGTTCGCCGCGCGCAGCCGGATCCGCATCCGTTTCAACGACGCCGCAGAGGCCTGGTCCTCCCTGGTGCACCACGCGTTTATGCCTCCTGCGCCGTGATGCGTCGGCCAGTCTGGCTCTCCTGGAGCAGCGGCAAGGACAGCGCCTGGGCCCTGCAGTTACTCAAGGGTTCCGCTGACTATGAAGTCACCGCTCTGGTTACGACGGTGACCACCGACTTCGACCGGGTCGCCATGCATGGCGTGCGACGCGTGCTCCTGGAACGCCAGGCCGCGGCCGCTCGGCTGCCGCTGAAGATCGTGGAGCTGCCCTCTCCCTGCGACAACGCGACCTACGAATCCCGCATGGCCGCCCTGGTGCAGGAGGCGGTCGATTCCGGAGTGCATCACATGGCGTTCGGCGATCTGTTTCTGGAGGACATTCGCGCCTACCGCGAGAAGATGCTCGCCGGCACCGGTATCGAGGCGCTGTTTCCGCTCTGGCAGCGGGACACCGCCGCGTTGGCGCGGGAGATGATCGACGGCGGACTGGGTGCCTACCTGACCTGCGTCGATCCCAAAGCGGTTCCTCAAGACTGGGCGGGGCGGCGCTTCGACAAGACGCTGCTGACCGAGCTTCCCGACGGCGTCGACCCTTGCGGTGAGCACGGCGAGTTCCATACCTTCGCCGTGGCCGGGCCCATGTTCCGCGAAGCGATCGGCGTGTCCCTCGGGAAGCGGCGCTTGCGGGACGGTTTTCAGTTCGCCGACCTGCTCCCGGACGATGAGAAGACGCCGTGAAACGCAGGATCGTCGGCTACGGCCAGGACGAAGCAGGCGACTGGTTTGCCCGACTGGACTGCGCCCACAACCAGCATCTGCGTCACAAACCGCCGTTCCTGAACCGCCCCTGGGTGGAACAGGCCACAGGTCGCGACGCGCACCTCGGCACCGAACTCGATTGTCCGCGCTGCGACCGCCTCGAATGGCCGGAGGGGGTGACAGCGTACCGGCGTACACCCACTTTCAGCGAAGAGACGGTGCCGAAGGCGCTGCGACAGGACCACGCGACCGCCGCGGGGGTCTGGGGCCGGATTCAGGTGCTGGAAGGGACGCTCGACTACCACCTCCAGCCCCCGGCCGACTGCTCCCTGGTGGTAACCCCGGAGTCGCCCGGCGTGGTGGTGCCGCAGCTGCGGCACCGCGTGGCCCCGCGGGGCAAGGTAAAGTTTTTCGTCGAGTTCTATCGCCTGCCGGAGGAGCAACCGCTCAGACAGGCGCACCGGCGTCGCCCGCCGTGGCCTGCAGGATAGCGAGCGCCGCCACCGCCGCGGTCTCGGTGCGTAACACCCGGGGACCAAGCCGTGCGCCGGTAAAACCCTGGGCGACAGCCAGCTCCCGCTCTGCGTTATCGAGCCCCCCTTCCGGACCGATCAACAGCGTCGCCTCGGCGCCCACATCCGCGCCGAGCAATGGTCGATTGGCGTAGGGGTCGAGCAGCAGCCGCGCGCCTTTACCCGGTGTTGCGAGCCACTGTGTGAGCTGTTGGGGCGGACGCACCGGCGGCACGGCGGTGCGTCCGCTCTGCTCACAGGCCGAGCGGACGATCTGACACCACCGCTCCAGCCGTTTCTTCTCTTTGGTGGCATCCAGCCGTACGACCGTGCGGCGGGTGAAGACCGGCACGATCTCGCTCACGCCCAGCTCCACGGCCTTTTGCAGGGTGTAGTCCATTCGCTCGCCTCGGGAGACCCCCTGCACCAGCCGGGTGAAGAGGGGCGATTCGCGGTCGACATCGAAGAACTCCTCAACGGCCGCCGCCAGCCGTGGTTTCACCCCGGTGACGCAGCCGCGGTACTCGCCGCCCGAGCCGTCGAACAGAATCAGGTTCTCTCCGGGGCGCAGCCGCAACACCTGCCCCGCATGGCGTGAGACGGTGTCGTCCAGGACAACGGTCTGACCGACCGTCAGTGGCTGCGACACGAAAAACCGCGGCAGCCTTTCGGCCATCGCCGCGCCGGGCGCCACTACCCCCTAGTCCCGCGTGGCCAGGCCGATCCCGTCCCAGGCGACCTGGGCCAACGTCTCGATCTGCTGTGGCGTGATCACATAAGGCGGCATGAAGTAGACCACATCGCCCAGCGGGCGCAGCAGGGCGCCGTGTTCCAGCGCATAGCCATAGACGCGGCGGCCACGGCGCTCCTGCCAG
>JAYZWP010000239.1:0-5372 GCA_036142245.1 Pseudomonadota bacterium
CACATTGGCGGAGATGACCGACCCCCAGATCCTGCGCGCCCGCAGGTCTCCGAGCCGCCTGGCCATCACCTCCCGCTGCTGTTCGTAATAGGCCATGACGGCGGGGTTCATCTGCGCGATCAGCCCCAGGGTGCCGATACCGTCGAGGCCGCCCTCCCAGCCGTGGCCGTTGGCGTTGGCGTGAAAGGAGTCCGGGTCCACCGGCATGAAGTCCGGCACCGGCCGGCCGTAGGTCATCGCCTTGGCGCCGGAGTCGTGGGTCCAACTGGCGTGCAGGGAATCACCGGTGAAATTCTCGGCACCGAACTTCCAGTTGGCATGGAACAGGTTCTTCACACAGCCGCCGATGAACTCGGTCCCTTCCTCCGACTGATCCAGCACGATGTCGAGATACCAGCGGTAGTCGCCCAGAAAACTTTCCAGGCCCGGCGCCTCGTCGTCGAAACAGGCGAATACCAGCCCCTTGTAGGTCTCCACCCGGGCGTTCTGCAAGCCCCAGTTCAGCCTGTCGATCCAGCCGCTGTAATGGTCCTGCTCGTGCATGCCGAGCAGACTGCCGTCGGTGCCGTAGGCCCAGCCGTGGTAATTACAGACAAACTGGAGGGCGTTGCCGCGATCGGCAAAGCAGATGCGGTTGCCGCGGTGGGTGCAGGAGTTGGTGAAAACGCGGACCGAACCGTCGCTGTGGCGCGCCACGATCACGTTGTCCTGCCCCATGTAGGTGGTGAGGAAGTCCCCCGGTTCGGGAATCTGGCTCTCGTGGGCCACAAACAGCCAGGCGCGGGCAAACAGCCGCTCCAGCTCCAACTGGTGGATCGATTCTTCCCAGAAGATCCGCCGGTCGAGCCACCCTTCGTCGAGGCTGATCAGATCCTGAATCCGGGAGATGTCCCGGTCGCGCACCCGTGCATCCATGGTCTCTCCTCCGTGTCGCCGCCGGTTCCGGTTTTCGTGGACGAACTGAACGATCGTTCAGCCGTTCCTGAAAGTCAACTGCGCGCAGACGCTGGACAGGAACGGCCGACAAGCACGCGCCGTTGCGTTAATCTCGCCCGGCTCGCGGCGAGGTTCAGTGGCAGCGTCGCAAGCCGGACATGAACAACAGTTTTAGTAAGGAGGGGCACCATGACCGACCTAACCCTGGAGAGCACCAGCAAAACCGCCCGGGCGGGCGATCTGACCCTGCGCTATCACGAGGCAGGCAGTGGCGAGGCGGTGATCATGCTGCACGGCGGTGGCCCCGGCGCCGGCGGCTGGAGCAACTTCGCCCGCAACATCGGGCCGTTCTGCGAGCACTACCGCACCATCCTGCCGGACTGTCCGGGGTTCGGAAAATCGGACACCATCGTCTCCAGCGAGCCGCGGGACCTGATCAACGCCCGCGCGGTGCGGGACCTGATGGACACCCTGGGCATTGAAAAAGCCCATCTCGTGGGCAACTCAATGGGGGGCGCGTCGTCCATCCGCTTCGCTCTGGAGTACCCGGAGCGGCTCGACAGGCTGATCCTGATGGGTGCCGGTGGCGGAGGCCAGAGTCTGTTTTCCCCGCAACCCCTGGAGGGTATCAAGCTGCTGTTCCGCGTTTATAGGGATCCGACGCTGGAGAACCTCAAGCAGATGTTGAGTGTGTTCGTATACGACCAGAGTCAGATGACGGAGGAGCTGATCCAGACCCGCTTTGACACCATGATGGCCACCAGGGAACACCTGGAGAATTTCGTCAAAAGCGCCGCCAATCCGGCCGCTGTACTCACCGATTTCACCCCGCGCCTGCATGAGATTCAGGCCAGGACCCTGATCCTCTGGGGACGGGACGACCGTTTCGTACCGCTGGATCACGGCCTGAAGTTCCTCTGGGGCATCCCGGACGCCCGGCTGCACGTGTTCAGCCGCTGCGGCCACTGGTGCCAGTGGGAGCACGCCGACGAGTTCAACCGCCTGGTGATGGATTTCATCGAACACTGACGCGCCCTCGCTCCGGTTTCACATCGAGGATAGAGCCATGCTCACCGTCAATGACATGAAGGGGCTTTACGCCATCACCCAGACCCCGTCGCTGGGCAACGTCACTGACTACGACGCCGACAATACGGTGGACCTGACGGCGCTGGAGGCGCTGCTGAATCGACTGATCGACGACAAGGTGCAGGGCATCATCCTGTTCGGCACCACCGGCGAGATGGCGACCCTGACCCCCGAGGAGTGGCGCGGTGCGGCGGCCTGCGCCGCCGAAGTAGTGAACCGCCGGATACCGCTGTTCATCGGTGCCACGGCACCCGGCACCCGGGAGACCGTGCAGAGAATGCGCTACGCGAAAGATCTCGCGGCGGACGGCACCATGCTGGGGATGCCCAACTGGCAGCCGTGCACCCTGCCCATGGCGCTGCAGCATTACGCCGACTGCTCGGCGGCGGTCCCGGATTTCGCCATCATCGCCTACGAGAACAGCAACGCTTTCCGGTTCGACTACCCGATCCCGTTCTGGGTAGCGTTGACGCAACAGGCGCCCACGGTCATCGCGGCGAAAAACGGCGTCGACCTGATGCTCAACACCCTGGTGCGAGCCACGGCAGGGAAAATCCGCTTTCTGCCGCACGTCGGCTTCGCCTACGCCGCGGCACGCATCAACCCCGACCACTTGCAGGCCGTCTGGGCAACGGAGGCGGCCATGGGACCGGCACCCGCCCAGGCATTAACGAACGCGATCCTGAAAGGGGATTGGGAGCGGGCCGCGCAGATCGACGCCGAAGTGAACTGGGCGTTGCAAACCTTCTTCCCGCCAGGCGGTTTCGGTGAGTTCGCCCACTACAACATTCAGCTTGAAAAAATACGCTTCGACGAGGCAGGCTATTCAAGGGCCGGACCGATCCGGCCACCTTACGATCATTTACCGGACACTTACGTCGAACGGGCTCGAGAGTGCGGTCGGCGCTGGGCGAAATTGCAGAAGAAATACGGCTGACCCGGCCTGACGCCGGGTACAAGGAGGAGGAAAACCATGGAGTCCTTGCTGGTCAAGCATGTGGTAGAGCGGGCCGCGACCATCTTCCCGAACCGGGAGATCGTCGCCCGGACCGCCCACGACGGGAGGCACCGCTACACCTTCGCGGACTTCTACGATCGCATCCGGCGCCTGGCCGCCGCCATCGAAGGGCTGGGTGCCGGGCGCGGGGACGGAGTCGGGGTGCTCGGCTGGAACAGCTGGCAGCACCTGGAAATCGATTACGCCACGGTCTGCAAAGGGTCAATCTATCAGGGGCTGAACTTCCGGCTTGGACTCGATGCCCTGGTCTACATGAGCAATCTGGCCAACAATCGGGTGCTGTTCGTGGAGGAGTCATTCCTGCCCCTGGCGGAGCGGATGGTGGCGCAGGGAGCGAACACTTTCGACGCCTTTGTGCTGGTAAGCGACTCGCGGACGCCACCCGAGACCACCCTCGCACCACTCTATCGTTACGAGGATCTGCTGACCGGCCGCGCAGCCGACGACTACAAATTTCCCGACGACATCGACGAGAACGACACCGTCGCCGTCTGCTTTACCGGCGGCACCACCGGGCGTCCGAAAGGCTGCCCCTACTCCAACCGCTTTCTGGTGCTGCGGGCGTTGACCCGCCAGTCGAGCCAGTCGATGGGGCCCTACAACGGCCGGGATGTGTTTTTCATCACCCCGCCGATGTTTCATGCTCACGCCTTCAACCTGCCGATGGACGCCTTTATCGTCGGCGCCAAGATGGTGATCCCCGGCCCCCATCCAGACGGCCACGTGTTCGCCAGCATGATTCAGGAGGAGAAGGTCACCCGCTTTCTGGCCAACCCGGTGATGGGCAAGATGCTGCTGCAGGCCGAGGACGAGGGCAACTACGACCTGTCGAGCATCCGCCACACCGGCTTCGGCGGCGACATCGTGCCCCACGAAATGGCCCAGCGGTTCATGGCGATGGGGGAAGTGTTCCGCAGCGGCGGCCACGGCATGGCGGAGTCCCTGGCGGACCACACCGCCGCCTTTTTCGAAGAGATGCCGGAGTATTCCCCCGAGGCGGCTTTCGAACTGATGCAGAACAACGCCGGGCTGCCCCTGGTGGGCTGCTGGACCCGGATCATGCGGGACGACGGCACGCTGGCGCCGCAGGACGGCGTAACCCTGGGGGAGATGCAGCTCAAGGGGTGGCACATCATCCCGGAGTATTTCCGTGACCCCGAAAACACCGCCCAGTTGTTCACGGCGGACGGCTGGCTGCGCACCGGTGACATGGGAGTGCATAACCCGGACGGCAGTTACGCCTTCGTCACGCGCTCCAAGGACATGATCAAGTCCGGCGGGGAGTGGATTCCCTCGCTCACCCTGGAACACGCCGTGACCGACCACCCGGCAGTGCGGGAAGCGTGCGTGATCGGCGCCCCCCACCCCACCTTTGGCGAGCGGCCCATCGCCGTCGTCACCCTGAAGGAGGAGCTACCCGACGCGGCAGCGGCGCTGAAAGGCTACCTGACCGAGAAGCTCGAAAAGTGGATGGTGCCGGACGTGGAGGTGGTGCAGGAGATGGCCAAGACCACTGTCGGCAAGTTCAACAAGGCGGCGCTGCGGGAGCAGTACCGGGACTATTACGCGGAGAAAAACTAGGCGAGGCCGGATTTCGCGCTTGGCCGCGGCCCTATACGTTGAACTTGAAATGGATGACATCGCCGTCCTTGACGATGTACTCCTTGCCTTCCTGCCGTAATTTGCCCGCCTCTCTGGCGCCGGATTCTCCGCCCAGCCTGACGTAATCATCGAAGGCGATCACATCCGCCTTGATGAAGCCGCGCTGGAAATCGGTATGGATGCGTCCGGCCGCCTGTGGCGCCGTGGATCCCGCACGCACGGTCCAGGCGCGCACCTCCTTGGGCCCTGCTGTGAAAAAGGTTTCGAGCCCCAGCAAGCGGTAACCGGCGCGGATGACCCGGTCCAATCCCGGTTCCTCCAGACCCAGTTCCTGCAGAAACTCCTGCTTTTCTTGCGCAGACAGTTGGGCGATTTCCGCCTCGATGGCGGCGCTTACCGCCACCACCTCGGCGCCGGACTCGCCCGCATACCGCACTACCTGATCCAGCAGGGGATTGTTCGTGAAGCCGTCCTCCGCGACATTGGCTATGTAGAGAACCGGCTTGGCGGTGAGCAGGTGCAGGTCGTGCAGGATTTCTGATTGTTCGCTGGAGACTTCCAAACGGCGGGCGGGAGACCCTTCACCGAGATGCGCCACCACCTTGTCGCAGACCATTTTGCGGGCCAGCATCTGCTTGTCGCCTGCCTTGGACATTTTCGTCGCCCGCTCCAGCGCCCGCTCCGCGGTATCGAGGTCCGCCAGCGCCAGTTCGGTTTCGATGGTTTC
>JAYZWP010000240.1:0-7054 GCA_036142245.1 Pseudomonadota bacterium
GTTTGGGGGTTTTTTGCGCTGTGGGCCACCTTACGGGGGCGTGCCCTTTTAAGGGGGGGGGTTACCCGGCGGGGGGCTTGGAGTCGCGGGTCGACGCCCCGCGCGGTAGCATGCCGGTCCACTTAGCGAGCGTTGGGAGCCCCGCCCATGTCCGGATTGCGATTGATCAGTTTCAAACTTTGCCCGTTTGTGCAGCGCTCCGTGATCCTGCTGCTGGAGAAGCGGGTACCCTACGACATCACCTACATAGACCTCGCCAACAAGCCGGACTGGTTCCTGGCGATCTCCCCGCGGGGTAAGGTGCCGGTGCTGGAAGTAGACGGCGCGGTGCTGTTCGAATCCGCCGCCATCAACGAGTTTCTGGACGAAACCAACCCTCCGGCGATGCACCCGGCGGACCCGGTGCGTCGCGCCCACAATCGCGCCTGGGTGGAGGTGGCCAATGACCTGACCGGCAGCCAGTTCATGTACGCCACCAAGACCGATGCGGCGGAATTTCAGTCCTTCTACGATACCTTCGCCGAACAACTCCGTCGGCTGGAAGCGGAACTCGGGGACGGGCCGTTCTTCAACGGTGAGAATTTCTGCCTCATCGACGCCGCCTTCGCGCCGGTCTTCACCCGCCTGGCGATCCTGGAGCGGGACTATGGCGTTGCCGCCACCGCCGGGCTGCCCAAGGTGGCGGCCTATTCAGAGGCGCTGCTCGCCCGGCCTTCCGTACGCGGCGGTGTGCCGGACGATTTCGAGGTGCTTTATCACGCGCGCATGGAAAAGCAGGGCACCTATTTGTGGCAGCGGGCGCAAGCGGCTTGAGGTTGGTTGCGCGGGGGGTTCCGCCGGTCCGATCCGGCGCCTGCACCGCTCGCGGGCCAGATGCGGGCCAAATGCGGGCCAGATGCGGGCTAGATATCGTTCTCGGCCAGCTTGACGTAGGGGTGCCGTTCCTTGGCGTAATGGCGGCGCACCTTGCCGACGTAGGCGCGCGTCTCCGCGAACGGTGGAATGCCGTTGTACTTCACGACCGCGTTTTCGCCGGCGTTGTAGGCCGCCAGCACCAAAGGGACCTGGCCTTCGAACTGACCCATGAGCCAACTCAGATAGGTCATGCCGCCGCGCAGGTTCTGTTCCGGATCCCACGGGTTCTCCACACCGAACCGCTTCTGAGTTGCTGGAATCAGCTGCATCAGCCCTTGGGCGTTCTTGCTGGAAACGGCATCGGCGCGGTAACTGGACTCGACGCGAACCACTGCTTTGACCAACTCCGGTTCCAGAGCGTAGCTTGGAGCCAGACGCTCGATGATGCCGTCGATACGCGCTCTCACCTCCGGGGGGATCGCGGCGGCGCTGGTGCGCCCCCGGCGCTTCGCCGTGCGCGCCGCCGCATTGGCCGGACGGTAGCCCGCCTGATCCATGATCTGGTCGGTATACAGCTTGTGTCCCTGCGGGGTGACGTAGGCATAGATCTCAGCGCTGGCAGGTTGCCAGGCCGCAGTTAAGGTGACGGCGACAAAGATCGTCGCAATTGCCTGTTTGATAGGGAGCTTTTTCTTACGCATCGGATGGGATTATCGGAGGGTGGCGGTGTACATGACAACCCTTGACCCCGCAGCGGCCATGCTATATTGACCGGCCGATCCGCCGGTAGTACGAATAAAGTGCTGACAGCGACCCTTCCCCACAACGCGATGTCCGCGCTCACGCCGCACCGGCCTTCCGATGCGCAGCGTCCCGCGGCCGGGTCAAAGCCTTTCTCGGCGGTGATTACCCGATCTGAAGCGGACGTGGTCCTGGCGTCCGGATTCGCTTTGCCGGTTGCCTCGCCGGCTCGCCGGGTTTCCGCTTATGCCGCCATCGGTGCCCTGACCTCCCCGGGGCGCACCCTGAGCTTTCCCGGTCTGCTGGTGAACGAGCGCGTCTGAACGCGCCGGCTGTCGAGGGCGACTTGTCTCGATGAGTGATTCGATGTCCAGGGTGTTGGGTCAGGATAGCGCCGAGCTGGTGCTGAGCCGGTATTCGCAGCTGCGCGATGTCGCATGCGCCATGGTGCGTCAGGCGCGGGCCACGGTTGAGATCGTCTCGCGAGACCTTGATCCGCAGATTTATGACAACGACCCGTTCGCCGAAGCGTTGCGCGGCCTGGTGACCGGTGATTCGCGCCGCGCTGCGGTGAGAATTCTGCTCCTGCAGCCGCAGATCGCGATGACAAGGGGCAGCCGCCTGATCGATCTGGCGCAGCGTTTACCAAGTTTTATTTCCATTCATACACCCGGTGAAGCGCACCGCGACTTCAACCAGGCCATGCTGTTGGTGGATCGAAGCGGCTATCTGCATCGCGATCAGGCCGATCAGATCGAGGCTACCGCGAGTTTCGCCGCCGCACCCCGGGCCAACGAGTTGGGCAGGCTCTTCGATGAGATCTGGGACCACAGTACACCGGATCAACAGTCGCGCCGCCTCGGTCTGTAGCAGTCGCGCCTGGGCCGTGCTGCTGCTGTTATGGGTGGCCGGTACAGCCAGCGCTGAATTCGTCATTCTGGAGACCCGGTACCGTCCCGCGGCGGAATTGCTGCCCGCCGTTGCACCTTTCGTCGAGCCGCATGGAACCGTCGCCGCGGAGGGTTTCGCGCTCATTGTCAACGCGCCGCCGGAAACCGTCACCGCGGTACGCGAGATCATCGCCCGGCTGGATGCGCCGGCACGGCGTCTGCGGATCTCGGTGCGCCAGGGACGCGCTCAGCAGGGGCGGCAGGATCGCATCTCAGGGAGCGTCCAAGTTGGTGAACGGACCGATCCCGCGCCGCCGGGGCAGGTGGCGGGCGGACACGACGGCGTGGCGGTTTCCGCAGGCGGCGGGCGGTGGCGTGCCCAGGGGAGGGTGCTCTCGACCACCGGCTCCGCGGAAGACGACGCGTTCCAGCAGGTCACCGTCGTGGAGGGCCGTCCCGCCAACATCCATGTCGGTGTTGATGTGCCCTACCCGGTCGCTTACGGTGTCGGTGGTACCGTGGTCCAAGGCACACAGTTGCGCCGTGTGACGACCGGGTTCGAGGTTGTGGCGCGGTTACGCGGCGACCAGGTGTGGCTCGACATCGCTCCGGTCCGCGAGGCGCTGCACGACCAGGGGCGGGATCTGATCGAGGTGCAGGGGCTCTCGACCACCGTCACCGGTGCTTTGGGCGAGTGGATCGCCGGTGGACACATCAGCAGTGACAACGCGTCCCAGCGCTCCGGCATACTGTTTCGCGCGGGCAGTTCCCTGCACGATGAACGCGAGATCTATTTTCGAGTCGAGGAATACTGACATGAGGTCATCCCGGGTGGCGGTAACCACGGGCGGCGTGGTCGGTGCGCTGGCGACAGGCGTGATCGCGCTGCTGATGTCGGGCGCACTGCTGGCCCAGGACGTTTATCGCTGGGTCGACGAGACCGGGCAAGTTCACTTCGGGACCACGCCGCCCGCGGGCGCGGTATTCGACGAGGTGAAGCCTCCCCCGCCGCCGGCGATGGACGAGTCGGAAGCGGCGCAGCGCAGCCAGCATTTCGTGGAAGCGCACGAGCAGGCGGAAGCGGACCGACAGGAACAACGCGAAGCCAGTGCTAAGGCTGAGGCGCAAGCAGAGGAGAACGCAGCGCATTGTCAGCGCGCCCGGGACCGGGTCGGTACCCTGGAACTGAATCGGCGCATCGTCGATGAACAGGGGAACACGCTGGATGATTCGGCGCGGCTCGAACGACTGGAAGATGCCCGCAAGCAGGTTGCCGAGTATTGCCAGTGAACTCCGGTCACGACGTTTCCGCGTGACACGGTGCGGTTGATGCGCCCGGGCGGGGCGATCGAACGTTATTTGCCCGGCCTCCTGCTGCTGGGTCTCGCGGGCGCGTTCTGCTGGCAGCTCGCCACCCTGGGGTGGCGTCTTCTTCTGCCCGAACCCGCGTTGCCGGAACCCCTATCGCCTGTCGCCCGGACACCTCCGCCCGCTCCGTCCAAGCCGGACTATCGCGCCATAGCCGCGGCGCATCTTTTCGGTCAGCCGCCGCTGCCGGTCAATCCCAAAGAGGACATTCTGCACGCGCCGCCGACCCGGTTGAAGCTGCAGTTACGCGGCGTGATCCTCACCGAGGCGCCAGGCGACGCGCGCGCCATCATCGCGGTGCCGGGACAGCCGGAGCGGGCTTACGCGTTGGGTGCTGATGTGCCGGGCGGCGCCACCCTAGAGGCGTTCTATCCGGATCAGGTGATCCTGAAGCGCGCCGGCCGCCATGAAACCCTGCGCATCAACATCGACGATCTGCCGCCCGGCGAGATCGAACTCGGGCCGCCCGATGCAGTCGATGGCGTGATCGATCTGCGCGGTGACCCGGAGGTGTCGCACAGCCTCGCGCGGTACCGGTCACAACTGCTGAACGACCCGGTATCCCTTGTCGGCCTGGTGCAGTTGGCGCCGGTGACGCGCCAGGGCCAGTTGCGCGGTTACCGCGTGCGGCCGGATTCGAACCTGGCGGAGTTGGACCGTTTCGGCCTGCGGGCGGGAGATGTCATCACCAGCGTCAACGGCGTTGACCTCACGGATCCGGCCGCGGCACCGTCGCTTCTTCAGCAACTGACGGTGGCCGACCGGCTGGAAATTAATGTGTTGCGCGAAGAAGATTTGCTATCTTTCTATTTTCAAATAGATAATTAGTCTTCATTTTTCGGTCGGCTCGGGTTTGCGGCGTGTGCCAGCCTGAGCGACCATGATCTTCACCCCCCGCGGGGGCGCAGCACGGCATGTTTTTGAGCGTGATCCGAATTCGATACTTCGGCCGCAGGGTGGCGGTGGCGGCGCTCGGGTTGCTGCTGCCCCTTGCAGCGCCGGCGCAGGATGTCACCTTGAATCTCAAGGATGCCGATATCACCGCCCTGATCAACACCGTTGCCGAGGTGACCGGACGCAATTTCGTGGTCGACCCCCGGGTCAAGGGCAAGGTGACGGTGATCTCCTCACAGCCGATGGACCATAGCGAGCTGTATGAAGTGTTCCTGTCGATTCTGGATGTACACGGTTTCGCCGCCATCCCGGCAGGACAGGTCACCAGCATCGTCCCCACCGCCAGCGCAAAGACGGTGGGGGGTGAAGTGCCCGAGGCCGCGGCAGGCGACTTCATCACCGAAGTGATTCCGGTCAGCAACGTTTCGGCCAATCAGCTGGTGGCGATATTGCGTCCGCTGATTCCGCAGTTCGGGCACTTGGGTGCCCATCCCGACAGCAACATTCTGGTGATCAGTGACCGCGCCGCCAATGTCGCGCGGATCAAGCGGCTGGTCGCGCGCATCGACCTGCCGGGCGGACGTGACGCCGAGGTGGTGGTTTTGCAGAACGCATCCGCGCCGGAACTGGTGCAGATCCTGCAAAGCCTGCAGGGTGGGGAGGCGGCCGCCATGGCGCGGATGGTGGCGGACCTGCGTACCAACAGCATTCTGCTGTCGGGGCCCTTGAGCGAGCGGGTTCGGCTGCGTGCCCTGATCGCTCATCTGGATACGCCGCTGGAGTCGACCGGCAACACCCATGTGCTGTACCTTCGATACGCCGACGCCGAGCAGATCGCGCCGCTGCTGGAATCGGTGATCGCCCCCGATCCCGAGAAGCGCCAAGCCGGGGAGACCCGCATTCAGCCGGATCCCGCAACCAACTCACTGGTGGTGACGGCGCCGCCGGATGTGATGACCACGCTGCGCGCCGTGTTACGCCAACTCGATATCCGTCGTGCCCAGGTCCATGTGGAAGGGGTGATCGCGGAGGTATCCGACGATCAGGCCAGGGAACTCGGGGTGCAGTGGATCGTCGATGGTCGCGGTGACGGGAGTGGGCCCATTTCTGCGACCAGCTTCGGCGGGGTCGGTTCCAACATCGTCGATATCACGCGCGGTGTCATTGAAGACGGGTTTCCGGTAGTAGGTTCCGGAACCACCCTCGCGGTCGGTCGGTTCGACAGCGACCGCACCAGCTTTGCCGGACTGTTGCGGGCGCTGCAGGCGGACAGCAAGACCAACATACTGTCCACGCCGTCCCTCACCACCCTGGATAACGAGGAAGCGGAGATCGTCGTGGGGCAGTCGGTGCCGTTCATCACCGGCCAGTTCACCAACACCGGTACCTCGGAAAGCGCGGTGAATCCGTTTCAGACCATCGAACGGGAGGATGTGGGTATTCAGCTGCGGGTCCGTCCCCAGATCAATGAGGGGGACGTCATGCGGCTGGAAATCGAGCAGGAGGTTTCCAGCATCGCCCAGCAGACCGGCGGGGGTGGCATCGTGGCCGCGGACCTGATTACCAGCAAGCGGTTCATCCGCACCACGGTGCTGGTGGAGGATCGGCAGGTGGTCGTGCTCGGCGGGCTGATCGACGACCAGACCACGGAAGTCGAGGAACGGGTGCCGCTGTTCGGCAGCCTGCCGGTGATCGGCCGGCTGTTCCGTTACCGGGTCTCGGATCAGGGTAAAGTCAATCTGATGGTGTTCCTGCGGCCCATCATCGTGCGCGACGCGACCGTCAGCGCCCAGGTCACCGGTGATAAGTACAATGCCATTCGTAACCAGCAGTTGCGCGATCGCCTGGCGGCCGCGGACAACAAGACCAGCGCGATACCGCCGGTGCTGGCACCCATCGAGGAGTATGTCTCCGGGGAAGGCTCCGCCGTCACGCAGGGCAACGCCCGGGTCCGCTGAGTTTCGGGTGGTCGCGTTTCGGTCCCCGGGTCCGGAATAACTGATGTCGACCGCACTCCAGATCCCCTACGCCTTCGCCAAACGTAACGGTCTCGTGCTGATGGACGCAAACGCCGCGGGGGGTTCGCCGCGTTTGTGTCACCGGGCAGATACCCCGTTGCGCGCCCTGCTCGAAGCCCGGCGGGTGGTCGGCGTGCCGCTCGAAATGGAAGTGGTAAGCGCGGATGCCTTGGACGCGCTGCTGGCGCGGCGCTATCAGCAGAGCGGCGATGCCACCCGTGCCGCCATGGAGGATCTCCACGATATTGATCTGGCGGAAATCGCCCAGCAGATCGGGGAGCCGCAGGA
>JAYZWP010000241.1:0-5768 GCA_036142245.1 Pseudomonadota bacterium
GTCATCGACGTCCACACGCACATCGTGCCGGAGTCCTTTCCCCCTTACACCGGGGCGGCGGGTGAGACCCGCTGGCCCGGCATGGCCGTCTGCGACAAGCCGAATCACAAGTCGGTGATGATCGCCGGCAAGAATTTCCGCGACGTGGGCGATCATGCCTGGGATACCGCCCGGCGGCTGGAGGAGATGGCTGCCGAGGGGGTCGCCCGGCAGGTGCTTTCGCCGATGCCGGAACTGCTCTCCTACTGGTTCGCGCCGGAGGACGGGCTGACCATGGCGCGTTATCTCAACGAAACCATCGCCGAGATGGTGCAGAACCAGCCCGATGCTTTGGTCGGACTCGGTGCCGTACCGCTGCAGGATCCGGACCTCGCGGCGCAGGAGATGGGCCGGCTGCGCAAGGAGTACGGTCTGGTCGGGGTGGAGGTGGGCACCAACGTCAACGGCAAACCGATCGGCCATCCGGATCATGCGCCGTTTTTCGCGGCGGCGGTGGAGCATGATCTCGCGGTGTTCGTGCACGCCCTGCACCCGGCCGGCATGGAGCGGCTGGTGGGGCCGCCGCTTATGCAGGCGCTGGTTGCGTTTCCCAACGAAAACAGCTTCGCTGCCGCTTCGATGATTTCCGGCGGCATGCTGGACAAGTTTCCCGGCCTGCGCATCGGTTTCAGCCACGGCGCCGGCAGTTTCGCGATGGTGCTGCCCCGTCTGCAGCACGGCTGGCAGGCGATGGGGGAGAAGCTGTTTCCCCGCGCGCCGGTGGACTATGCGCGGGAGATGTACTACGACACCCTTGTCTACGACGACGGCGCGCTGCGCCACCTGATCGAAACCTACGGTGTGTCGCAACTCATGGTCGGGTCGGTCTACCCGTTCATCATCCGGGAGCCGAACCCGGGAGAACGGCCGGCGGGGCTGGGGCTGAATGCGGCGGAGCTTACCGCCATCCATCACGGTAACTGCTGCCGCTATCTGAAGCTGCCGTCGCCGTAACGGGAGGGTCGAGCCATGGGGGAGAGATTGCGGGACCGCGTCATCATCGTCACCGGTGGTCGGCTCGGAATCGGCCAGGCGTTCGCCAAGGGGCTCGCGGCGCAGGGCGCCGCCGTGGTGGTGGCGGACCTCGAACCGGCAACCGAAACGGTGGCAGCGATCGAGCGCGCCGGCGGCCGGGCGACCTCGCTGCCGTGCGATGTCGGGGATGAGGGTCAGGTCGCAGGGATGGTCCAGGCGGTACTGGACGCGCACGGCCGCATCGACGGGCTGGTGAACAATGCCGGGATCTACCCGCTGGGCACCCTGGAGCAGACCAGCCTGGAACTGTGGGAGCGGGTGCAGCGGGTCAACGTCACCGGCTCCTTCCTGTGTGCCCGGGCCGTGTTGCCCACCATGCGGGCACAGGGCAGCGGCAAGATCGTCAATATCAGTTCCGGCACCTTCTGGATGGGCGCGCCGGGTCTGGCGGCCTACGTCGCGTCGAAAGGGGCGGTGGTGGGTCTGACCCGCGCGCTGTCCAAGGAAGTGGGCGCCGCGGGTATCCAGGTGAACGCGATCGCCCCGGGACTGACCGAAACACCCGGCGTGGCCGGCGGTATTCCGGATGAGATGTTCGATGGAACCGTGACGCTGCAGGCGATCGCGCGCCGCGAGCGGCCCGAGGACATGGTCGGTGCGGTGGTGTTCCTGATGAGCGCGGACAGTGATTTCATGACCGGCCAGGTGATGGCCGTGGATGGCGGTCTGGTCCACATCTGACGTTGAATTTGCCGCCTGAGCGGGCGGCCGTTACGACACAACCACCCAACAGGAGGAGAGCGATGAATCGGCCGACAGAGTTGCCGGGTGCCACGGCGCCGCTGGATTTCAGCCGATACCTGGATGACCGTCCGGATGAGGGCGTGTTCCGGGTGAGTCGTGATATCTATCGGGACGAACGGCTTTTCGAGTTGGAGATGAAGTACATCTTCGAGTCCAACTGGGTGTTTCTGTGTCACGCCTCGCAGATCCCGCAACCGCACGACTTCTACACCACCCACATCGGCCGTCAGCCGGTGGTTGTGACGCGTAATGCCAGGGGCGAGTTGAGGGGGTTTCTGAACACCTGTACCCACAAGGGGTCTTTGCTGTGCGTGACGCAGGCCGGCAACAGCAGGTTTCACATCTGCACCTATCACGGCTGGACCTTCGACAACGACGGCACCTGCGTCTCCATCAAGGACGAAGCGCCCGCCGGATACTCGGATGCCTTCAGCCGCGACAACAAGAACCTGTTTCCGGTGGCCAGAATCGCCGAATACCGGGGCTGGATTTTCGGCTCCCTGAGTGACGATGTGCCGACCCTCGACGAGCACCTCGGGGACATGCGGCTGTTCATCGACCTGCTGGTGGACCAGGCGCCGGACGGCATGGAGCTGGTGCCGGGCAATGCCAGCTACAGCTTCCCCGGCAACTGGAAACTGCAGATCGAGAACTGCCTGGACGGCTATCACCTGAACATCGCCCACAAGGGCTTTCTCGATATTACCCGGCAGCGCATCAAGCGCGCTGGCGATGCCTACAAGGGGCCGGATATCGAGGCGATGTTCGGTGAGCATTTGATGACCGGCAGCTTCGGGTTCGAGCGCGGGCACGCCATGTTCTTTTCGGAAAATCCGGCCCCGGAGTTCCGCCCGCTGTGGCCCGAGCGTGAGCGGCTAAAAGCCGATTTCGGCGAGGCGCGCGCGGACTGGATGCTGCGCTACGGCCGCAACCTCACCATCTTTCCCAACGTGCAGTGCACCGACAACGCGGTGATCGGCCAGTTTCGCGTGCTGCGGCCGCTGGCGACCGACCTGACCGAAATGCAAATCTACTGCTGGGTGCCAGTGGGGGAGAGCGCCGCTTCCCGGCGGCAGCGGTTGCGCCAGTACGAGGACTTTTTCAACATCTCCAGCACCGGCACCCCGGACGATGTCGGTTGCTATCGCAACTGCCAGGAAGGCTATGCCGCCCGCAACGCGAAGTGGCTGCACGGCCATTCCCGCGGCATGACCAACATGGTGCAGGGCGCCAACGAGTACGCCAAAGCGCTGGGGATACATCCGGCAACCTCGGCGGCCGGTCCGCTCAACATGTCCGACGAGACGCTGTTTCACTCGTCCTACCGCGCCTGGGTGAAACTGATGACGGCAGGACAGGAAAAGGAGTTGGCCGCGCCATGAGCATGACTCTGCCGCGCTGCGAAGCGCTCGAGGTAGCGTCCGACCTTATCTACACCGAGGCCGATCACCTCGACCGCTGGCGCTGGGACGAATGGCTGGCGCTGTACACGCAGGATTGCGAGTTCTGGTGTCCCTCCTGGCTGAGCGAGGAGCGCCTTGCCGACGACCCGGACAAGTACGTGTCGTTCTTCTATCTGACCGGCCGGGCCGGTCTCGCGGACCGGGTCTACCGCATCCGGGCCGGGCTGACGCCCTTCGCCACACCGCTGCCGCGGACCTGCCATGTGATCAGCAACCTGCGGGTAACCGAGGTTGGCGAGGGACGCATCGCGGTCAACAGTCACTGGCAGGCCAACACCTATCATCGGCGGGTTACCGCGAGTCTGTTCGGCTATTACGACCACGAGCTGGTCGAGCAGGATGGCGACTGGAAGATCGCGAAGAAAACCATCGTGCTGGTGAACGACCACCTGGATCTGCCCATCGATATCAACCAGGTTTGAATTCCAATCCACAGGAGGAGTGTCATGTCGACCGACCCGAGAATGGCGAAAGCGCTGGAGATGCTGGAGGCGATCGAGGACAAGGATGCCGCCGACGAGGTGGTGTCGGTACTCAACAAGCTCGCCCCCGATTACGCCCAGAGCACCGTGGCTTACGCGTTTGGCGATACCTACGGCCGCACCGACAAGCTGGCACTGCGGGATCGGGAGATCACCACCATCGCGGCGCTGGCTGCCATGGGCACCGCCCAGCCGCAGTTGAAGGTGCATATCCGCAGCGGGCTCAAGGTGGGGCTGACGCAGGAGGAGATCGTCGAGATCATCCACCATGTCGGCGTCTACGCCGGGTTTCCGGCGGCCGCCAACGCTTACTTCGCGATGAACGAGGCGCTGGAGGAGAGCAAGAAGGCGCAGCGCAAACGTGGCGGACCGGCGGCCGCGAAGAAGGTCGCCGCAAAGAGCGCCGGCGGTGCCAGGGGCGCGGCGGCCAAGCCGGCGGCGCGGCGCAAGCCAGCAGCGCGCAAACCGGCCTCGAAGCGCACGTAGGCGGCGTCCCGTGACACAGGTAACCGTTGGGTACGTCGGACTCGGCACCATGGGGCTGCCGATGGCGGGCAATCTCGTCAAGGCCGGCTACGCGGTGCACGGCTTCGATGTCTCGGACGCCGTCCGACAGCACGCGGCGCAACGCGGCATCCGGATGGAGGATTCACCCGAGGCGGTCGGCAAGGCGTGCGATGTTGTGCTCATGTGCCTGCCGACACCCGAAGCGGTGGAGCAGACCGTGGACGCCCTGTGCGGCGGCATGGCGGCTGGCGGGGTGATTGTCGATCACAGCACCATGAGCCCCACGCTGGAGCAGTCGTTGGCTGCCCGGGCGTCGGCGAACTCGCTGAGCTATCTGGACGCCCCCTTGAGCGGTGCCGGCGTGGGCGCCGAGGAAGCGACCCTGAGCATCATGGTCGGCGGCGATGCCGGCGCCTTTGAACGATGCAAACCGCTGTTCGATGTCATGGGCGCGAACGTGTTTCATCTCGGTCAGGTCGGCAACGGCCAGTGCCTGAAGCTGTGCCAGAACCTCAATCTGCTGGCGACCCTGAGCGGCGTGATGGAGTCGATCGTGCTGGGACGGGCGGTCGGCGTGGAGCCGCAGCAGCTGCTGGCGATGATGGACACCTGTATCGCACCGAGCCGGGTGATGGAGGTGCTGGTGAAGCCGAAGTTTGATGGCCGCGTCCCGTTCGACCATACGACCGAGGGAATGAAGATGATCACCAAGGACATCACCCTGGTGCGCGAACTTGCCGAAAGTCTGGATCTGCAGCTGCCGGTAATGGAACGGATTCAGGACCTCTACCGTCAGGCGGTGGCCAAGGGCAAGGGCAAGCACGACCTGCTCGGCTGGTACGAGCTGGTTGAGGAGAAATTGTTCGTTTGACGCCGCACGTGCGCGGGCGGCGAACGGGGATGGAAGTGACCGGGGTGGCAGCGTGACAGACCAAGCCAAGAAACTGATTTCAGGAACACATTGGGGCGTATTCCGTCCCGTGATGGCGGACGGCCGCATGGTGGCGGCGCAACCTTTCGAAAACGACCGGGACCCCTCGCCGATGCTCCGTTCGCTGCCGCAGCAGCTGGACCATCCGACCCGGGTGCGCGAACCGATGATCCGCAAAGGGTGGTTGGCGCGGCGCGAGGGCAGCGACCGCGCGGGGCGGGGCCGGGAGCCCTTCGTCGCCGTCTCCTGGGAGAAGGCCCTGGACCTGCTCGCTGCCGAGCAGCAGCGGGTGATCGCCGCCAAGGGAAACAGTGCCATCTACGGCGGCTCCTACGGCTGGGCCAGCGCCGGGCGGCTGCATTCGGCGACCGGATTGCTGAAGCGCTATCTCGGCCTGACCGGCGGTTTTACCGACTCGGTGGGGACCTACAGCTTTGCCGCCGGGGGAGTGATCCTGCCCCACGTCATCGGCCGCGCAGGGGCCGCCAGTAGCTGGAGCAGTCTGGTAGGGGAGACGCAGCTGTTCGTTGCCTTCGGCGGGGTGCCGCTGAAGAACGCCCAGATCAC
>JAYZWP010000242.1:0-3827 GCA_036142245.1 Pseudomonadota bacterium
CGACCAATCCAGCCACAAGCGATTTCCCGACGGCAGGCCAGTCGCCAATGTTGTCGAAGGACAGGTTGGAGAAACTGCGCCGCAGCTCTTCCATGTTCACAGGTCTGTCTCCTCGGCCGCGGTGCCGGAGAGTTTGGCCTGCAAGGTGAACGCTCTTATCTTGGCGCCGTCCCCATCCTGTAGTCGCACGATTTCAAGTTCGGGGTTGGTGATAGCGTCCGATTTCTCGATGTTGCGCATGAAAGTTGAAACACGGGCATTTGACTGGGCCGATCCCGTCAGCGTGAGCTTCGACTCGTTTTGCTTGATACTCTGCAGGAACACGCCTTGAGGCACCGCGCGGACCAGTTCATCGAACATTCTTACGCTTTGGGGGCGAATTTTCTGCAGGTTCTCGATCACTTCCATCTGCGATGTCAGCGCCGCTTTTTCCGCTTTGAGTTCCTTTATCTCCGCGATACGCTTGTTCAATACGCCGATCTCTGTTTTCAGGATCTGATTCAGGTCGTTCTGATTGTTGATCAGGGCGCCTATATAAAGCTGAATAGCCCCAACCAGCGCCGCTGCGAAAGCCGCGGTTATGCCCATAGAAAGGTAGAAGCGACGCTCCCGGTCGCGCCGGATTTCGTCGCGCCATGGCAGCAGGTTAACGCGCGGCATGGTCGAAAGTCCTCAAAGCGAGACCGCAAGCGATCATCAGTGAAGTCGCATCGCGGCGAATGGCGTCGCCGTTCAGTCCGGAACCGATGGTCATGTTCTGCAAGGGGTTGGCAACTACTGTCGGTACACCGATATTGGCTTCCACCACCTGGTCCACGTCTTGAATCGCGGCGGAACCGCCACACAGGATGATCTGATCGATCTGGCTTTCGTTGGCGGAAGAAAAGAAGATCTGCAGCAGGCGGCTTACCTGCTGTGCCAGTAGCGACTTGAACGGCTCGAGAACTTCTGTTTCGTAACCGTCAGGTAGCTCGCCGGTCTTTTTCAGGCGCCCGGCATCTTCCGTGGACAGGCCGTAGCGGTGCTGAATCTCTTCGGTGAGCTGCTTACCACCGAACATCTGTTCCCGGGTAAATATGGATTTGCCGTCGTGCAGGATATTCAGTGTCGTGGCAGTGGCGCCGACATCGATGATGGCGATAGTCTTACCCCGGCCACCCTGGGGCGCTTGGTGAGCGATCAGCTCAAAGGCCGTTTCAATGGCGTACGCTTCTATATCGACGACGTTGGCTGTCATGCCGCCCGCTTCCAGGGCGTCGACACGCTGATCCACCGTATCGCTTCGGGATGCTGCGAGCAGGACATCGACGGTTTCCGGATTGTTTGCCGTCGGCCCTATGACCTGGAAATCCAAATACACTTCATCGAGTGAATAGGGAATATATTGATCTGCTTCCAGCGTGATCTGAGATTCCAGGTCAGCATCCGGCAGATCCGCCGGCATGGTGATCACTTTGGTAATCACGGAGGAACCGGATACCGCCACAGCGGCGTGTTTGGCCTTCACTTTGCCGCGCTGAACCGCGCGCTGGATGGCTTCACCCACTTTGTCGACGGCAACGATGTTTTTTTCCGCCATGGAGTCCGGCGGGAGTGGCACCACCGCGTAGCTGTCGATGCGGTACTTGTCGCCCACGGCCGACAGGCCAAGGAGCTTGACAGCGGTCGTGCTAATATCGATGCCAACCAGCGGTGGCGGAGTTCTGCTCAGCAATCCCACGGAAAGTTCCTTGAATTACCCTAGGTTAGGGCTGACAGTATAGAAAGCCGATTAAAGACACGTTACAACTAATTCTGAGCAAAGGCAAATCCCTTCGTCAAGCAAGTGTTGAGACGAATTTGCCCGAATCCGTCAGCCTTTGAAAATGATTCGTCGTCTATTGGTGGGTGCCATTGCTGGTGCCCTGCTGCTGCTGGTCCTCGCCGCGATCGGATACTCTTACGTGGCGACCGATCTGCCTGATGCGCAAGCGCTGCGCGATGTTCAGCTGCAGGTACCGCTGCGCATTTACAGCGGCGATGGCCTGCTGATCGGGGAGTTCGGTGAGCAGAAGCGGGTGCCCGTCGCGTTCGATGACCTTCCGAAGCCGCTGATCGAAGCGGTGTTGGCTGCGGAAGACGATCGCTTCTTTCACCATGCTGGCGTTGACTACGCAGGGCTGCTGCGGGCGGTCGTGGAGCTGGTGCGCACAGGCGAGAAACGTCAGGGCGGCAGCACCATCACAATGCAGGTGGCGCGAAATTTTTTTCTCGGGCGGGAGAAAACCTATCTGCGCAAGGCAAAGGAGATCGTGCTCGCGATCCGCATTGAACACGAACTGTCCAAACGCGAGATTTTCGAACTCTACGCCAACAAGATATTTCTCGGACATCGCGCCTACGGATTTGCGGCCGCCGCACAGGTCTATTTTGACGCGCCGCTGGATCGGCTCGATGTCGCGGATCTGGCATTGCTGGCGGGTTTGCCGAAAGCACCGAGCCGTTTTAACCCGGTGGCGGATCCGGAACGGGCCCGTATACGGCGCGACTATGTCCTGGCGCGGATGTTGGATCTCGATTTTATCGATGCCGAGGAATACCGGCGTGCCCGCGAGCATCCGATCACCGCACGGCTGCATCAGTTGCCGTTCGAAGTGGATGCGCCGCACCTGTCGGAGATGGCGCGTATCTGGGCGCTTGACCAGTTTGGTCCCGCCGCGTATTCGGACGGTCTGAGTCTACATACGACGATTTCGGCACCACTTCAACGTCAGGCTTTGATCGCGTTGCAGCAGGGGTTGCGCGCGTATGACCGCCGGCACGGTTACCGGGGGGCCTTAGCCAATCACGAACCATCCCAGGATATCGACACGCTTCGGCAAAAGCTGACGGGGAAGACGCCAAGCGACGGCCTGGTGCATGCGATCGTCGCCTCGACCGAGGAGAGCACGGCCTTACTGATTACCCGGGATGGTCTCGTCTCGCTCGATATGGATGCAGTCTCCTGGGCACGCCCTTATATAGGCGTCAACCGGCTGGGTCCTTCACCGCGCCGCATGAGCGATCTGCTCGCCCCGGGAGATGAGGTGTTGCTGGAACGCAGCCCCGAAGGATGGCGACTTGCGCAGTGGCCGCAGGTTGAGGGCGCGCTGGTGGCACTTTCGCCCGATGACGGGGCGATTCGGGCGCTGGTTGGCGGGTACGATTTCTCCCGAAGTCTGTTCAACCGAGTGATTCAGGCGGATCGGCAACCGGGTTCGAATTTCAAGCCGTTTGTGTATGCCGCGGCGCTCGACAAGGGGTTTACGCCCGCTTCGCTGGTCAACGATGCGCCGGTCGTTTTTCACGGAGATACCCTGGCGGGTGATTGGCGGCCGGAGAATTATTCCGGACGATTCTTCGGTCCTACCCGGCTGCGCGTTGCGTTGGCTCAGTCCAGAAATCTGGTCACCGTCCGCTTGGCGGCGGATATCGGTATCGATAAGCTTCGGGAGTACGTGGCCCGGTTTGGTTTTCCTCAAGAAAAATTGCCGAGAAACCTGTCGCTCGCGCTCGGCAGCGGTGCCCTGACCCCGCTTGAAATTGCCCGCGGATACGCCATCCTCGCGAATGGTGGTTTTCTCGTCGAGCCGCATTTTGTCGAGTACGTTGTCGATCAACGCGGTGAGGTGGTGTGGACCAAAGAGGTGTCTGTCGCCTGCCGGTCATGTCCGGGCTTCGACGCCGCGGTCCCCCAGGAGGAGGGGTATCCGTCGGGCCACACGTCGTCTGTGTTTACGACGGCGCCGCGCGTACAGCCGGCGGCGGAGAACTTCATTCTCACCACTATGTTGCGTGAAGTCATACGC
>JAYZWP010000243.1:0-2933 GCA_036142245.1 Pseudomonadota bacterium
CGGCGCGTGAAGCGGGGGGGTCCGGCGAGTTGACCACGGCGGACAACTTGCACCTCGGCGACGAGCTGCAGCCGCTGTATGAGTATCTGCACCGCAGCCGCAAGATCGTCTCCCTCGAAGGGGCGGATACCGACCTGTTGACCATCTTCTCCGTGGAGGTACTCAAGGCATTGCGGGACGGTCAGTCCGGGTGGGAAGAGAAGGTGCCCGAGGTGGTGGCGCAGATCATCCGGGAGCGCCGCCTGCTCGGATGCCGGGGGTGAATCGGCCCGGCTGCGGTTCGGTTCGAGCCGTGGCTCACTTGACTTGCGGCGTGGACTGCGGCGCAATGGGAGCCTTGACACGACTAAGGAGGTGGGAGGATTACCATGAATGCACCGATCATTCCGACGGACGCATTGCCGGTCTGGCCGGCAAATCTCAACGAAATTCCAAAAGAGATCTGGGAGCGGGAGGATGTCTACCAGCTCGAATTGGAGCGCATTTATTACGGACCCTTTTGGCACGTGGTGGCTCATACCGCGGAGATTCCCAATCCGGGCGACTACAAGACCTTCTTTCTCGGTGAGCGCCCCATCATCGTTGCCCGGGGTGATGACGGCCAGGTGCGGGTGTTCTACAACGCCTGCACCCACCGGGCGACATTGCTGGAAACCTCCGCCATGGGTAACAAGTCGGAATTCGAGTGCCCCTATCATCGCTGGCTGTTCAATAATCGCGGCGAACTGGTTGGCTGCCCGGCGGAGGAGGACTACACCGTAGATTTTCAGAAGGGCGATTTCAATCTGCTGCAGATTCGCACCGCCGAGTACGCCGGCGTGATCTTCGCGACCGCCAGCGACGAGACGCCCGATCTCGACACCTTCCTGGGCGAGAGCAAGCCCTACATCGACAAAATTCTCGGCAAGGATGGCGACCTGGAACTGCTCGGTTACCAGAAGGTGCTCTATAACTCCAACTGGAAGGCCTATTTCGACAACGACGGTTTCCACGCACCGCTGTTGCACAAGGCGTTTCGAATGCTGAACTGGCAGGGCGGCAAGGGACGGCAGTTCGCCACGGGACCCGGCCACATCGTGTTCGTGTCACAACTTACGGTGCCGAGTAATCCGGAGTTCCTGAAGGACCCCAGCATCGTGAGTTTCAAAGGAACCGATCCCAACGAGGGCTCGGTGCTGGTGGCACTGATGCCGATTACCGGCATCATCAAGCACCTGGATATGATCAATATCCGGTTCGCTTTTCCCGCCGGACTGTACGGCACCGAAGTTCACTACGCCTCTTTCGCGCGTAAGGACGATGACCCCGAGATGGCCCGCCACCGCATGCGCCAGGGGGCCAACCTGATCGGCCCGAGCGGGCTGGTGTCGATGGAAGACGCCGCCATCTTCAGCCGTATTCAGCAGGGTTCGCGCACGCCCGGTTACGCCATCTTCCAAAAAGGTGTGAAGGACAAGCGTAATGTCTGGCACGACTACAAGCAGAACGATGAGACCGGCAACCTGCCCAAGTGGGAGGTTTATCGCGAGGTAATGGGGTTCCAGCGTTCGGCCGGATGATCCGGCGCCAGCCTGCCCCGGCCGTCGTGACAGCCGGAGCAGGCTGGAGAGTTTTTCTCAGTCGCGTTGTGCCAGGAAGTGGTCGATGCCGGCCTGAGCGCAGGCCATGTCCTGCTCCGGGGTGCCGGAACTCAGGCCGATCCCGCCGACCACTTCTCCATCCACGGTGACCGGCAGGCCGCCACCGACGACGCAAAGTCTGCCGCCGATCGCCGTGTGGATGCCGAACACCAGGCTCCCCGGCTGGCATGCCGCATTGTATTCATGGGTCGCTTTACGCGCCGCTGCCGCCGTGAATGCTTTGTCCTGGGCGATGATGGCGCTGGTCACCTTACCGCCGTTCATGCGTTCGAAGGCGATGAGTTGCCCCGATTCGTCCGTCACGGCGATGCACATCGGAACGGCGATCCGGTTGGCGTGGGCACGGGCGCCTTCGATCAGGCAGTGGGCATCGTCAATGGACAGTCTGTGGATAGTGAGCATGCAACGGGTCCTTCACTGTGCGGGGTTGTGGCGCTTGGCGTCACGGCGGTGGGCGTGGAGCAGCGGTTCGGTGTAGCCGTTCGGCTGTGCACGACCTTTAAAGATCAGCTGCACGGCGGTTTGAAACGCGATGCTGGTGTCGAAATCGGGAGCCATCGGCCGATAGGCCGGATCCTCGGCGTTCTGGGTGTCGACGGTTCGCGCCATGCGCCGCAGTGTCGCCATGAGTTGATCTTCGCCGCAGATACCGTGGCGTAGCCAGTTGGCCAGGTGCTGGCTCGAGATGCGCAGTGTGGCGCGATCCTCCATCAGGTCGACATCGTGAATATCGGGCACCTTGGAGCAGCCGATACCCTGGTCGATCCAGCGCACCACGTAACCCAGAATGCCCTGGACGTTATTGTCGAGTTCCTGCTGGATTGCCTCGGCATCCGGCGGATCGCCGGGCATTACCGCGAGCTTGAGCAGATCCTCGCGGGCCGGGCGCGGTTCCTGCGCCAGTTGTTCCTGCCGGGCCGATACGTCCACCTGGTGGTAGTGCAGCGCGTGCAGTGTCGCGGCGGTGGGCGACGGGACCCAGGCGCAGCTCGCGCCCGCCCGCGGATGGGTAACTTTGGTTTCCATCATTTCCGCCATCCTGTCGGTTTTGGTCCACATGCCCTTGCCGATCTGCGCCCGGCCGCGGAATCCGCATTCGAGGCCCACGGCGACGTTCCAGCGTTCGTAGGCGTCGATCCAGGGCTCCGCCTTGATCTGTTCCTTCGGCAGGAACGGACCGGCTTCCATGCTGGTGTGGATCTCGTCGCCGGTGCGGTCGAGAAACCCCGTGTTGATGAACACGATCCGGTCCTTGACGGCCCGGATGCACTCCTTGAGATTGAGCGTGGTGCG
>JAYZWP010000244.1:0-4642 GCA_036142245.1 Pseudomonadota bacterium
CCGAGCAGCTGCGCGCGCAAACGGTTCAGTTCAGCACTCCCGAGGCCGCTTGCGGTACCGCGAGCGGCCGCGTCCAAATGAAGGTCGGTGACGGCGAATCCGACATTGGCTTCGGCCAGGGTCAACTCGGGGGCAACCTGCCACTGTCCCTCCAGCCAGCGGAAGGGTGCGGTGAGGTTGAGTCCCGTCAGGGAGACCCCCCGCACGGTGCCGCTGAAATCTCGCAGGGCCAATTCTCCGGACAGGCGGGCCTTGCGGGCGTTCACACCGGCTTCGCCAGAAATCTCCACACGTCCGGTCGTAATGGCCAGACTGCGGTCAGCCAGCTGTTCGAGCAAAGGGACTCTCAGCGCGGTGAGATCCGCCAGCCTGGCCGTGAAGCGCCCGCTCCCACTCAGATCATCGAACGCGAGGCGTCCATCGACCTCCAGACGGTTATCGAACCCCGGGGTATCCAGCCTCCCCTTGAATGCCGCGGCGGCACGCGAGACATCGAAATCGATGGCCAGATCCATGGTCGGCCAGTCGCTTCCCGCCGCCTGCAGTGCGATGCCGCCGATACGCAACTTTTGCTGGCCCTCGCAGCCGCTCCGGTCGCACCACAACCGGTCGCTGCGCAGCCGCGGTTCCACCATCCGCAACACGCCCCAAGAACCCCGGATGGTCAACGGACCGGCGGTCAGCACACCAGGGTCCACGGTGATTCCACGCGCGTCTTGCGCCACCGCGGTAGCGCTTTCCAGGCGCAACCAGGTGTCGTCCCAGGCGAGACCACCAGCGCTGGAAGCCGGCAGGTGCAGCAGACTCCCAGCATGCAGCGACATTGCCACACCGTCGCGACCGGCCTGGGCGCGGCCGGTCAGGTCCCAGCGGACGCGCGGCAGGCGCGCGGCCTGGTCACCGTCAAAACGCCCTTCGCTGCGCCAATCCGCCGAAAAGCGGTCCGTTTGCAGAAGCGTGTTTTCCACTGTCAGTGCCGATCGCAAACCCGCTCCGGGTTGTGCCAGATCGAAACGCACGGTCCCTTCCGCCTGCCTCAACCGGGCTTCCCCGGTGTCAAAAACGAAGGCGGCCGGTCTGGGCACCGTCAGCGCCAGGTGCACCGGTCCCCGCAACGGTTCAACGCCCGGAAACAACAACTCGCCCGAGACCACGGCACTGACTTTGGCCGACTCGCCGAGCAGTACCCGCTGCTGCCCGCGCTGCCAGGCGAGTTCGAAGGGCAGATGAAACTCCGGGCGCAGCGACCCGGCCGCGGTAAAGTCGACCCGCCCCTGCCCGCTGACCGACAGGTGATCGAAGGGCGCGTCGGCACGGAAGGTGGCAGGCAGGCCGACGAGGCCGTCGAAGCCCGCTTCGAGGACCGGTTCTGAAGCACCCAGGGCGTCGAGCGGCAGAAGCATCCAGACCGATGCGTCGGGCGAGGCGTTGATCCCACCGCTGACCCGCAGCGAACCATCCCGATGGCTGGAGCGCAATGTGGCACTGAGCCCACGGTATTCGAGGTCAAGATCGATCCGGTCGTCAGGAGTGAGCCGCACGCGCAGTCGATCATCGCCGCTATCCGCGGTGAAGCTGAGCACCCGGCCGTCCTTGAGGAGTTCCCCGGAAAGGGTGTCGCCGGCCACGCCTGCCATCTCCGGCAGCCCGCGCGCCTCCCAGTGACGGACGGTTATCTCATCCGCCGGCAACCGCTCCCACCAGACACCGGGAAACAGCGCCGCCACCGGAAACGCGCCAGCGTCATCACCGACATCCGCCGCAAACGGGCCAATGTGCAGCGTCAGGGCGCCGACTCGCACCGCGTCGAGGCGACCCTGGAGCAGATCGGCGGCGTGGTAACGCAGGGCAAGATCGCGCAGCACGATTCGGTGTGCCTCACTTCCCGCCGGCAGGGATAGCACCGCCTGCTCGATGAACCACTCGTGCCACCCCGGGCGACGCACGGTCAGCACCGTTACGGTGACCCCCTGCGTGCGCGCCAGGTGCTGGACCAGCGGCGGCAGCCAGCCCGGCAGTGTCGCCCAGATCGCCACGGGAATCAGACTCAGAGCCACCCCCCACAGCAACAGGCGGCGTACCTGTCTCCCCGGGCCGATGCGTTCAGTCATGCACCGCCCGCACCGCACACCGGCTTGCGTTCACCGCGTCTCATCGCCGGTGTTGCAGAAGGCGTCATAGAGCTGCTCGACGATCCGCGCGGCGACACCCGGCATGAGGGAATAGTAGATGGTCTGTCCCTGGCGCCGGGTCGCGACGACACCCTCGCGGCGCAGGATGGCGAGGTGCTGCGAGAGCGCCGACTGAGCGAGATCGATCCTGCGGTTCAGTTCACCCACCGACAACGCCCCTTCGGCGAGCAGGCACACCATCAGCAAACGGTGCGGATTGGCGAGCGCCCGCAGCAGGGTCGCCGCCTCCCGGGCGCTTGCCCGCATCTGCTCGATGTCCGCTACCGGGGCACTGCGCTGTCGATCCATGACTGTTCCATGCTGGATGTCCGCCGCCAATGCAGATCGAGCACGGATGCGGCGCATCGTTGATCACCGCGCTCATATTAGCCAATACTAATTCAGTGTTTACTAATATAATGCCTTCCGGTGCGGACGAATCGAGGCAACGTCATGCAGGATTTCACCCCCTGGTCAGCTCTGCTCGGTGGCCTGTGTATTGGCGGCAGCGCCACCCTGTTGCTGCTGTTGAACGGCCGCATCGCCGGCATCAGCGGTATCTTCCATCAGATTCTGCATGCCAGCGGTGAGACCGCCTGGCGCTTGGCCTTTCTCGCGGGCATGATCGCCGGCGGCAGCCTCTGGTTCCATTGGATATCCGATGGGTTCAGCGAGCGACCGCAGTTCCCGCCCTGGGCGCTGCTGTTGGCAGGGCTGCTGGTGGGTTACGGCACGCGGCTGGGCAGCGGCTGCACCAGCGGTCACGGCATCTGCGGCGTGGGCCGGCGCTCCAAACGCTCTCTGGTCGCCACGGCCGTGTTCCTGGTCACCGGCGTGGCGAGCGCGGTGATTTCCCGGCATCTGCTGGGGGTAGGGCCGTGAGCGCAGCGCTCAAACTGCTCGCGATCGCGCTGGTCGGCGCACTGTTTGGCATTGGACTGGTAATCGCCCAGATGGTGGACCCTGCCAAGGTGCTCGCGTTTCTCGATCCGCTCGGCGGTTGGGACCCGAGTCTGGCACTGGTGATGGGCGGCGGCCTGGTGGTGACGCTGCTCGCCTTCCCGCTGATTCTGCGCCGCGGTGCACCGCTGCTCGAGACTCGATTTCACCTTCCGGAAAAGCGCACCGTCGATGGGTCGCTGCTCGGCGGCGCCATCCTGTTCGGTCTTGGCTGGGGTCTTGCCGGCTACTGCCCGGGCCCCGCCCTCACCGCGCTTGGCTTCGGCTGGACCGAGCCCTGGCTGTTCGTGGCCGCCATGGCCGCCGGCTCCTGGTTGGCCGGCTACCCGGCCAAAGGTCGCGCGGTCGCCCCGCCACTGCCTGCCGCCACCGTCGACGGCTGAATCGGCTCACGGCTTTCGACCGCCCAGCAGGTCGAGGGGGATCTTCAGATAACGCACCCCGTTCTGCTCGGCGGGCGGCAACTCACCGGCCCGGATGTTCACCTGCAATGACGGCAGGATGAGGGTCGGCGCCGGCAGACCGGCGTCCTTCTCCGTGCGGAACGTGACGTACTCCTCGCGCGTGGTTCGGGTGTTGATCTGCACGTTGTGCCGTTTCTGCTCGCCCACCGTCGTCTCGAACGCCAGTTCACGACCGCCAGGCCGGTAGTCGTGACACATGAACAGCCGCGTTGCCTCCGGCAGGGCGTACAGCCGCTGGATGGAGTCATAGAGCTGTTCCGCCGAACCGCCGGGGAAATCGCAGCGAGCCGACCCGAAATCCGGCATGAACAGGGTATCGCCAACGAATACCGCATCGCCGATCTTCCAGGACATATGCGCCGGGGTGTGGCCCGGCGTATGCATCGCCTCGACGACAAGCCCACCGCATTCCAGGGTGTCGCCCTCATCCAGCAGCAGGTCGAACTGGCTGGCGTCCACCGGAAAATCGGCACCCAGATTGAAGAAATCCCGGAACACCGCCTGGACGACCCCCATCCGGGCACCGGTCACCGTCTTGGCGCCGTACCGTTCCTTGAAGAAAGGCGCTCCGGTCAGATGGTCCGCATGGGCATGGGTATCGATGACGTGGGACACCCCTACCCCCTGCGCGGTGATGTAGTCCGCCATCCGCTGCGCCGATGCCCAGGAGATGCGCCCGCTTTTGGGATCGTAATCCCGCACCGGGTCGATGACCAGGGCGCTGACACCGTCGTGGACGACATAGGAGAGTGTCGAGGTGTTGGGATCGAAAAAGTGCTGTATCTCCATGGCAACGCTCCGCTGGCAGTGTCAGTCGAAACTGCCACCAGCCATCGCCGTGGGCAGCCGACACGGATCCTCAGACACCCATTTCCTCCAGCAGCCCCACCAGATCGTCGGCGTGCTCCTCCTCGCTGGCGAGGATGGTTTCGAGCATGCGCCGCGTCGTGGAATCGCCGGTGCTGAGGTACTCGATCATTTCCCGATAGCTGTCGATCGCGATCCGCTCGGCAACCAGGTCCTCCGTGATCATGTCGAGCAGATCAC
>JAYZWP010000245.1:0-4366 GCA_036142245.1 Pseudomonadota bacterium
GTGCGGTTCGCCATCGCCTTCGTGGGTCTCGGCGAGATTTATCGGATCGTCATGGCGCTGGCGGTGATCGAGTCCATCGGTGTGACCGACCAGCGGGAACTGGAGGATTTCTGGTTTCACTCCTACCTGAGCACCCTGATCGCCAAGGACGTGGCGGTGCACTATCTGTCCTACCTGCCGCTCGACGAACTCTGGTCCGCGGCGCTGCTGCACGATATCGGTCGACTGGTCTACGCGCGCTTTTTCCCCGAACATCTGCGAGCGATACGTGCCTATGCCCAGGACCAGGGCTGCACACTGGACAGCGCCGAATCCGCCCTGGAACTCCCATCGTCCGCGCTGTTCGGCGAAGGCATCTGCCGGCACTGGGGCCTGCCGCAACGCGTCCGCGATGCCTGCGCCCATCACCACCTCGTCGACCTGGCCGACATGACCCAGGACGGTACCCTGCGCGGCGACTTCATCCGGACCGTGGGAATCGGACACGTCCTGAGCGAGATGTGTCTGGAGAAACTATCCGACGCGTGCCAACGCGATATTACGGGTCAGGTCATGGAGAACCTGGGCTGCGACGAACCGGCCTTTCTCGACCTGATCGCCCGTGTCTATGCGTGTCGCGAAGAGGTCAACGCCTTTATCCGCCACATGCTCTGAGCCGGCAGCCAGAAGACTCATCCGATGTTTTCTGGCGCCTGGCAGGCGCGCCGCAGACGATCCGCTACGGCCAGCCAGGCAGGCTCTGGTGGTGGCCGTTCGATCAGGATACGGTCACAGCAAGCCTCCAACTCCCGCAGAACCGCATACAGCTGGCGCGCATAGGCATCCGGATCAACCGGCATTTCGCGGTATCGGACAGTACGGGGAAGATCTGAGCCCCCGAACCCCATCACCCCCACCGCGTCCGATCCGCCGGGTAAATCCCGCAGAACACCGACCAGCGCCTCGGCATCGAGCAGCAGCGCGGGGACCCTGGGCGCGTAGTGGCGCTGCAGACTACCGGAAACCCTGGGCACCTTCCCCCCCTGGCCGGACGAAACAACTTCTCCGACGAGAGCTTCGATCCGGGCGACGCCGATCGTGCCGGGGCGAAGAAGGCGCAACCGTTCCCCGGAACAGTCGAGAATGGTCGACTCGATACCCACCTCGCTGCTCCCCCCTTCCAGTACCACTGCCACGCCGCTGGGGAATTCGGAGCGGACATGGTCCGCGCGGGTGGGACTGATATGACCGAACCGGTTGGCGGATGGCGCCGCCACGCCGCCGCCGAATGCCCGCAGCAGTCGCTGAGCCACCGGATGGGCCGGCACCCGGATGCCGACGGTATCCTGCCCGCCGGTCACCTGATCGGGCACGTGCGCACCGCGCTTGAGGATGAGGGTCAGTGGCCCGGGCCAGAAACAGTCAGCCAGCGCCCGGGCAACCTCCGGAATCTCGCGGGCCCAATAGGGCAGCAGCGCCGCGTCGGCCAGATGCACGATCACCGGGTGGTCGCCGGGACGCCTTTTAAGAGCGTAGAGCGCCTGCAAAGCGTCGATGCTGCGCGCATCGGCACCAAGACCGTATACGGTCTCCGTCGGGAAGGCGACCAGCTTCCCCTCGCGCAGAGCCTGCGCGGCAATGGCAACCGGATCGGCACCCTGCATCCGGCTAGATCACCTGCGAGTCAGAACCTTCGAGCCGATCGCACTTGGCGGCGAAGATGAAGTCACTTTCGGTCAATCCGTCGATGGTATGGGTCCAGATGGTCACGGTCACCCGGCCCCAGGCGAGCAGCAAATCCGGGTGATGGTCTTCCGCTTCGGCGATCGCCCCCACGGCGTTGGTGAAGGCGAGCGCCTCGCGGAAATTCGCAAACCGGTAGGTGCGCGTCAGATGGTGCGCCTGCACTACCTCCCAGGAGGGGTGAAGCGCGGCCACCAGCTCCGCCTGCTCTGCCCGATTGAGGGGCGGCGTCCCCTTCTGGCAGGCAACGCAGGATTTTTCGGCAAGTTGATCGGTCATCGGTACCTCCCGGGACGGCTCAGTCCCTGATCGCTTCGAACAGCGTCACGGCTTCGCCGTGGGCGGTGTGGGGAAACATGTCGACATGCCCCGCCCCCACCAGTCGATAGGCGCCATTCGCGGTCAGGGTCGCCGCATCGCGGGCCAGGGTTGCGGGATTACAGGAGACGTAGACGACCCTGGCTACCGGCTGGCGCGCCAGCGCCCGACACACGGCGTCCGCGCCGGTGCGGGGGGGATCCAGCAGCAACTTGTCGAAGCCGGCTTCGAGTACGTATTGCACCTGCTCGGCGGCGAACAGGTCGACACACTCGCACCGGGCGTGGTGACTCAGGGCGTTGGCGGTTGCGTTATCCCTTGCCCACTGAACGAGCGCGAGTTCTCCCTCGTAACCAAACACCTGCGCTCCGGAACGGGCCAGCGCCAGAGTGAAATTACCGATGCCGCAGAACAGGTCCGCGATCCGCTCACCGGATTGCGGTTCAAGCAGTTCGACCACCCGGCTGACCAGGCGCTGATTAACGGCCGGGTTCACCTGGGAGAACAGCGCCGGACTGAATCCAAGGGACAGCGAGAAATCCGGCATCCGGTAGGTCAAGCTGACCTCGCTGCCGAGCAGAGGTTCGATGGTATCGGGACCGCCCTGCTGAAGGTACCAGATGATTCCGTGGTCGTCGCCAAACCGGCTCAGGGCCGTGCGATCCTCGCCGGTCAGGGGCGCCAGATGACGCAACACCAGCACCACCGCCCCTTCTCCGGCCGCCACCTCGATCTGGGGAACCTGGCGCATTACCGACAACCGCGCGATCAGATCGCAGAGTGACGGCAGCAAGCGGGCTACGCGTGCATCCAGAATTTCACAGGCGGCCATGTCGGTGAGGTAGGGGGTGCGGCGTTCGCGAAAACCGATCAGTACCCGCTCCTTGCGCATGACGAATTTCACGCCCAGACGTGCCCGTGCGCGGTAATGCCACTCCGGACCCAGGATCGGGTCATAGACCGTTTCCGGCGCGACGCCGCCGAGCCGCTGGAGCTTATCGAGCAATGCCGTCTGCTTGTCCGCCACCTGACCCGCCAGACTCTGATGCTGCAGCACGCACCCGCCGCAGCGCCCGTAGACCGCGCACCGCGGCTCAACCCGATCCGGGGCGGAACGGGTGACCGTTTCGCAGCGGTAAACGTCGTAGCGTGCCTTGCCCCGTATCCGCACCGCATCGACCTCTTCTCCGGCGAGCGCACCCTCCACCAGGCAGACCTTGCCATCGTGTCGGGCAACGCCACTGCCATCACCGGTGGCAGAGATCACCGTGAGGTTCGCCACCGCCGCGCCACGTCGAGCCATTGCTGCCGTTCTCGTCGTCCTGCCGGTCAGCCCGGGTTTTCCAGCACGGCCACGGCGACGACGTACTCCTGCTCATCGCTGAGGCTGAGGTGATGCGTGGTGGCCCCCAGCCGCTCCATAGTTTGCGCCGCCTTGCCGCTGATCTCGAAACCCGGTCGGCCCTGGCCGTCGTGGATGATGCGGATGTCGTGCCAGGCCGCGCTGGCACCGATACCGGTACCAAGCGCCTTGACGAACGCCTCCTTGGCCGCGAACCGCTTGGCGATCAACCGCTCGGGAATGGCAGATGTCTCATAGTCGTGCATCTCGGGCGCGCTTAACACTTTGCGCGCAAAGGCGTCTCCATAGCGCTCCAGTGCCTCGGCGAGGCGCTGTACTTTCACCAGGTCCACGCCGAGACCGCAAATCACCGTGCACCATCCATGGCCCGACGAATTTCCGAAACCGCTTCACGCATGCCGACGAACAGCGCCCGGGCAACGATCGCGTGACCGATGTTGAGTTCCTCGACACCCGGTAACGCCACGATCGGTTCAAGATTGTGGCGGTGAAGACCGTGACCGGCGTTGACCGCCAGGCCCAGTTCACGAGCGCGCAATGCGGCACGCCGCAACCGCGCCAGCTCCCCGTCGCGCGCGGTACCGAGCTGTTCGGCGTAGGCGCCGGTGTGCAGTTCGATCAGCGGGGCGCCGGTACGGGCAGCCGCCTCCAGCTGCTCCGGATCCGGGTCCACGAACAGCGACACCCGGCAGCCCGCGTCCGTCAGCCGCGCCACGGCATCGGCGATGCGTCGCTCGGCACCGGCAACATCGAGGCCGCCCTCGGTGGTCAACTCCTCGCGCCGCTCCGGTACCAGACAGCAATCCGCGGGTCGCACCTGTGTAGCGATCGCGATCATCTCCCCGGTAACGGCCATCTCCAGATTCATTTTGACCGGCAAGCGCTCTCGCAGCAGATGGACATCCGCGTCCTGAATGTGGCGTCGATCCTCGCGCAGGTGCAGAGTGATGAAATCCGCCCCCC
>JAYZWP010000246.1:0-2791 GCA_036142245.1 Pseudomonadota bacterium
TGGGCCATGGACAGGCTGTCTCGGCACAGAACGTTTCTGCCGATCTGGAGCGGGCCGGCAGACTCGATCGCACCATGGCCGATCTGGCCGGGCTGTTGCAGGACCAGGTGCTCGGGGCCTTGTGGCAGGGCAGTCTGGAACAACACCCCAACCAGAAATTGGCGGCGCGCTGGTTCACCCGGCGCGGTTTCGACCCGATGGTGGCCGGCAAGCTGCTCCGCCAGATTCCTTCCCGTTACGATGCGGATCAGGCCCTCAAATTCGCCGTCGCTCTGCTGGCGAAACGGTTGGGTACTCCCAGCACGTTGCCGCATGAAGCCGGCGGCATCATCGCGCTGTGCGGCCCTCCGGGCAGCGGCAAGACCGCCGCGGCGGTGAAGATTGCCGCGGCCGGGACGTCCCGCTTCGGCGGCAATAGTGTCGCCCTCCTGAGTCTGAACAATCGCGGTATCGGCGGCCAGGAGCAGTTGCTTACTTACGGTCAGTTGCTGGGCATCAACGTACGCGCGGTGGATGGCCCGGAACGGCTGGCCGACCTGCTGGATAAGCTCGCCGACAAGACGCTGGTCATTGTCGAAGGAGCAAGCCACTGGGCGGATGAAGCGCCCCGCCAGGCGCAACGCCGTGCCTTGTCGGGCCTGGAAAGCACGGGGTTGCGCGTGCTGCTCACTTTGCCCGCGTACGGCGAGGCGAGATATCTGGATCGGGTGGTGGATCGCTATGCCACCCCTGGAGCCAGCGGATGCATCATCACTCATCTCGACGCCGCCGTAAGCCCCGGTATCGTGCTCGGAACGGTTCTCGAGCAGCGCCTGACGCCCCTGTATACCACCAGTGGGCCGGGTGATCGGGTGGAGATCGAAAGCTTCGACGGGAGCGTCATGGTACGGCGATTGATACAGGAGATCGGGTCGTCGAATCCTGCCATGACCGGTCCGAATGTGGTGGGGGTAAACGCGCATGGCGCCGGTTGACGCCTTGGCCATGGATCCCATGTACATGCCCGATCAGACCACCCCGCCGCCGGTACGCACCATCTGCGTGACCAGCGGCAAGGGGGGAGTCGGAAAAACGACCGTCGCGGTGAATCTGGCGCTCGCGCTGATCGGGTCCGGCAAGCGGGTGATGCTGCTGGATGCCGACCTGGGGCTTGCCAACGTGGATGTCATGTTGGGGTTGGGCGTGCGGCGCACGCTGGCGCATCTGCTGCGGGGTGAGTGCACGATGAACGAGCTGCTCGTCGAGGGACCGCATGGTCTGCAGGTGGTGCCGTCCGGGTCGGGGCTATCGCATATGACGCGCCTGGGACTTGCCGAGCAGGCCGGTCTGGTGCACGCCTTCAGCGAACTGGAGACGGTGCCGGATGTTCTCGTGGTGGACACGGCCGCGGGGATTGGGGACGCCGTGTGCAACTTCTGTGTCGCCAGCCAGGAGGTGTTGATCACCATCTGCCCCGAGCCCACCTCGATCACCGACGCCTACGCGCTGATCAAGGTGCTGGCCCGTGAACACGGGGTGAAACAGTTTCGTGTTCTGACCAACATGGTGGTGGATGAAGCCCATGGCGAGCGCACCTTCCGCCAACTTGCCCGGGTCGCCGAGCGTTTTCTGCAGATCGACCTGGACTACGCCGGGAGTATCCCGCGCGATCCGTGGATTGAGGAGAGTGTCCGGCGCCAGCGGCCGGTGGTTCTGAATGTGCCGGACAGTGCCTCAGCGCGCGCGTTCGCACGCCTGGCCGGTGCCCTGGAGCGTCGTTCGAGCACCATAACCGGGGGTAACCGGTTGGAGTTCTTCGTGGAGCGGCTGCTCCAAAGTCACCAAAGATTCATGGAGCATCACTGATGAAAGCGGTTGCCATGTATCAGCAGCACAGCGCCGATGAAGTGGAGGAGCGCATCTCCGGCAACAGCACGCTGGTGCGGCGCATCGCCTACCATCTGAGCGGCAGATTGCCCAACAACGTGCAGATCGATGATCTGATCCAGGCCGGAATGATCGGTCTGATCGAGGCGGCGAGAAACTACGACCAGAACCAGGGCGCATCTTTCGAGACCTACGCCGGAATCCGCATCCGCGGGGCGATGATCGACGAAGTGCGCCGCAATGGTTGGGCGCCGCGCTCCGTGCATCGCAAGGCCAGGGAAGTAATGCAGGCTACCCACGATCTGGAAGCCAGCCTGGGGCGTAATCCTTCCGACAAGGAAGTGGCCGATGCCATGGGGATCACCATGGAGGAGTACGGCAAGATTCTGGCGGAAGCCACCAATCACAAACTCTTGTCCATCGACGATGACCACGACGAAGGCAACGCCATGCAGGTCGAGGCGGAGGCGACCGAATCGGTCGATCCCTACCTCGGGGTTCAGATGGAGAAGTACCGTACCGCCCTGGTGGCGGCGATCGATCAGCTTCCGGAGCGTGAACGCCTGGTGATGTCGCTCTACTACGACGAGGAGATGAACCTGCGGGAGATCGGCGAGGTGCTCGGCGTGAGCGAATCCCGCGTCTGTCAGATTCATGGTCAGGCGGTAATCCGTCTGCAGACACGGCTCAAATCCTGGGTCTGAGGCATGTTGCCGTGCAGATCGACCGGCCGTTGGATACCCCGCTCCCCCCGGAACCGCGTACGGTCAAAAAAACCGGCCGCGTCGATCGTATCGAAGAGCGCCGTCAGCGTGATCCCGACCAGGAGTCGGACGGGGCTGCGTCGGATGGTGACCAGCCGCCGGAGGGAGACCACCTGATCGATGAATATGCCTGATTCGTTCACCGTGAGCGCGATTCTGGT
>JAYZWP010000247.1:0-5551 GCA_036142245.1 Pseudomonadota bacterium
TGCCGTCCCAGGCGAACATGACCGGGCAGCTCGAGAGTTGACGTTGGGTCTCCGTGATACGGTGGGTGATGCCCGCGACCAGATCGAGTTCGGTCTGGTAAACGCCGTCAGACCACTCCAGTTCCAAAAAATCCGCTTGGCCGGCCGTGCCGATGCCGAGACTGACCGGCTGCAGACTCTGCCCCGGCCCGCTGTCCGCCCCGACACCGCCCGCGCTGCTCCAGCGCCCGCCGTGACGGGCGCGCAGGCGGGTGCCGATGCCGGAGGCGTTGGAACGCATGGTTTGAGCGCTGTCGCTTTTCCCCGACGGTGCGACGGTAAGGTAGTTGCCGCGCCCCGATCCCGGCCGCCACACCCGCAGGCGTCGCTCGAACCAGCCAAGAGCCGCTGGCCCCCCCGCCGGGCCGAGTGGCGCCAGAGTCCAGACCGTGGCCTGGGTGCCCCGGGCCAGTAGTCTCTGCCCGGTCGCCTCGGAGTTACTGGCGTGGGCGGACCAGCCATCGCCATCAGTTGTGATGATCTCCGCTTGGCCGTCGCCGGTGATGTCGAACAGCGCGAGGTGCGGTCCTTGTGTCGGGTCGGCCCTGCCCAGCGGGTCGCGGCCCCAGGAACCGGTTTCCGAGACGACCCAGCGTACCAGTTCGCCATCGGCGAGCTGCCCGTAGATCTCCGGCACGCCGTCGACGTCGTTGTCCATGGCGGCAGCGGCCCTTAGCGGCGCGCCCGCAAGGTCCGCGAAGGCATCACCGCCCGAATGGTAGTTCCAGAGTCGATCGTTGATGAACACCTCGTGAGGCGGTACGCGGTGGATGACCAGCAGGTCGAGGTCGCGATCGTTGTCCAGATCCGCCGGCACGACTCCCAGCGTCGCGCGGTCGCCGCCGTCGATGCCTTGCTTGACCGCGAGGCGGCGAAAGCTGCCGTCGAGGTTGTTGCTGTAGAGCTCGTTGGGGCCGTCCGCGTTGACGATGAACAGATCCAGATCCCCATCGTGATCGGCATCGAAAAGCGCCCCGCCGACCGAGTCCAAGCCGTCTCCCGCCACGCCAGCCGCCGTTGCCGACTCCTGCCAGACAGGACCTTCCTTGACCCAGAGTTCATTGGCGCCACGCCGGGCGAGATACAGATCCGTGTCGCCGACGTAGTCGATGTCACCCCAGTAGGCTGCGCGCACCGCCCCCGACGTGAGAAAAGGTAAATCTGCCGCGGGCTGCAAGCTGCCGTCCGGGTCGCGCAGCAACAGCAGATTGCGGGTATCGTCGCCATCGCTGGTTATGAAGATATCCAGCAGGCCGTTGCCATCGAGGTCCACCAGGGTGATGCTGCTTGCGGGGCCGGGCCCGGCCGCGCTTTCCCAGAGGGTCTGCGGTTCGACGAAAAGCGGACCGGGCGGGGGTTTCTCTGTTTCATCGGCAAGCCGGATCGCCCGCAGGGTCGCCTTGGGTCCCATGCGCGTGTACTTGAACTCGGCAAGCATCGCCCGCGGGTTACGTTCCAGTTTCTGGTACGCCGCCAGCAACTCCTGTTGCCGTTGCTCAGCCCCGCCGATGGTCCGCAAAGCCTGGAACGCGCCGTAGTAGCCGCTGCGCAGATAGGGCTCCGCGGCTACCGCCTGTTCGAACCGGGCAAGCGCCTGTTGCGGAGCGCCGCTTTGCAGCAGTGACTGACCGAGGAAATAGTGGGCATGACCGTCGGCCGCGTCGCCCGATACGACCCGTTGGAAGCGATCCGTGGCCGACGCGAGGTCGCCGAGATAAAGGTAGAGCAGGCCGGAGACATAGGCCGCCCGACGATTATCGGGGTATCGCTTCAAAACCTCTTCGGTCAGGCTGAGCGCCCGCTCCGGGTCGCCAGGTTGCTGACGATTGAGTATCCCGATCGCGAGGTCCGTCGCGACCATGGGATCGGATGGGCGTTGTTTGGCAAGGGTTTCGAGCAGGACGGTCGCATCGGCGTATTTGAACTGTCCCATGAGCGCCACGGCGCGGTTGTGGACCGTCAGTTGTGCGGGCGGCCAGTCACCGTTTTCGGGCGCGGTGTCCCGCTCAGAACCGCCGCATGCCGTCAGCGCGCCGATCAGAAGCAAGTCCGGCCAGCGCAGCGGCCACTGCCGACGGCCAATGACTCTCATTGGCCGTAGCGCGCGCGCAGTCGCCGCTTTCCCCGGGCGATACGCTCCCGCAAACCGGACACGGTGATGGGTTTGCTACGCGGTTGCCGGGACAGCTGCGCGCGGGTCGCATAGCGATGAAGTTCCGCGCGGTGATGGGCCAGGGTATCGTGACCCGCGCGCCGGTCACGCTCCGCGCGCAGGGCGCCGGTGTCGATGGGCGCCACGACCACCTTCTCTCCCGGTCCCGGGTCCGCCTGCGCCAAAATGCGGCCATCGTAATCAACCACCATGCTGCCGCCCGGCCAGCTGAACGGCGGATAGTGGCGCAGTTGCGCGCCCTGATTCGCGGCCACGACATAGACCATGTTCTCCAGCGCCCGGGTGCGGTTCACGAGGCTCCACCAGTCCATCGGCGGTGTTGCACCCCAGGGGTCCATGTAGGCGGATACCCGGATGATGACGTCGGCGCCGCGGCTCGCGATCTCGCGGATGGTTTCCGGGAACAGCCAGTCGTAACAGATGGCAACGCCGAGGCGGCCCAACTCGGTTTGCACCACCGGGAACGGATCGTCGCGGTAATCGTGCAGGTCGTGTGGACTGGTGTGTACCTCCCAGGGTATCCAGGGGTTCACCTTGCGGTAACGGGCAAGAATGCCGCCGGGTCCGATCAGGACGGTGGTATTGAACAGGGCGTCCGGATAGGCGTCGTCCACCTCGAGAAAGGTACCGGTCTGGATGTAACAGCCGTGACGGCGGCATACCCGTTCGTAGGCCGCGGTGTGCTCGTTCGGGATCGGCAGCGCCAGATGCCGTCGCAGCAACTTCACGCTGTCGTACACCGGCGGTGAATGGGCGAATTCGGGAAACGCCAGCAGCCGTATGTCAAAAAAGGGCTCGTATCCGGCGATGGTCTGCTCGGCGAGTGCGCACATGCGGTGCGTATTGGCTGCGATGCCTGCCCGATCCGCCGGGCTCGGCAGGTCGGTCTGGCAGGCAGCGGCGTAATACAAAGCCATACGATGTCAGGGTGTCGCCGAATCGGCGACGGTCGTTCCCGTGCCCTCGGCCAGGAAGGTTTCAGTGTCCGGCGCCACGTCGTTCCAAATTTCCCGGTGCCCGCTGGGCCAGTAAACCTCGACAGTTACCGGACCGGCCGCCTTGCCAAGACCCACCAGCACCCGGGGGTCGTTGCTGCTGAGATAACTCCCGTCGCGGTTGGCCAGCCGCCACTGGGTGCCCGTTGCCGAGGTGATCGCCACTCTGGCGCCGATTCCGTCCACGGCTGAACTGCCGCCTGCCAGGCGCAACCGAACCCAGTGGTTACGGTTGCCGATGTCATTGCGCAGCAGGCGTACTGGCCCATTGTTGTTGGTGACGAGGATGTCGGTATCACCGTCGTTGTCGATGTCCCCGAACGCCGCACCTCGGCTCACTTCGAACAGAGCCAGCGCCGCACCGGCCGCATCGCTGATGTCCCGGTAGGAGGCATCGCCGTCGTTTCGATAGAGCTGGTTGCGTTGCTGGTACGGATAGGGGGTACCGCGCAGACTTTCTTCCACATTGACGGCGCCGTTGGCCACGAAAAGATCCAGGTCCGAGTCGTTGTCGAAGTCGAACCACAGGGTCCCGAAACCGGTGTACTGGGAACTGGCGACCCCGAGTTGGTAGCGGTTGGTCGCGTCCTGAAAATTGCCGCGGCCGTCGTTAAGGTACAGCGTATTGGTTTCGTTGATCAGGTGGGTCATGAACAGATCGAGGTCACCGTCAGCGTCGAAGTCCGCGGCAGTTACCCCCATGCTTGCTTCGGGCTTGCCATCCATGTTGTAGGCCGTTCCGGACATCAGGGCGTCGTCGATGAAGGTCCCGTCCCGCTGGTTGATCCAGAGCTGGTTGGGCCGCCCGTCGTTTGCCACGTAAATATCCGGCCATGCATCGCCGTTGAAGTCAGCGCAAATCACGCCCAGTCCCGAACCGTAGGCGGCGCCGAGTCCGGAGCTGCGGGACACATCGGTGAAGCGACCGGCCCCGTCGTTACGGAACAGGCTGTCGGGGACGGGGAGGTAAGCCATCGGGCCACAGTAATCCTTCTGCCCGGTGCTGTCGTTGCAGGGCTTGTTGGCGCCGATGTTGAAGTCCACGTAGTTGGTGACGAACAGGTCCAGGTCACGATCACGGTCGTAGTCGCAAAACGACGCGCTGGTGCCCCAGCGCGGATCATCCATCCCGGCGGATTCGGCGGTCACGTCCGCGAAGGTCCCGTCCCCGTTATTCCGGTACATGCGGTTGGGGCCGAAGTTGCTGACGTAGAGGTCCGCATCGCCGTCGTTGTCGATATCACCCACCGCCACGCCGTAGCCGTAACCGGTATCCCCCACGCCAGCCCGATCTGTGACATCCACGAAACGCAGGGTGGCGTCCGGGATGAGGCGGTTTTCGAACAGCCGGTTGCCGGGCCAGTGCTGTTCCGGTGGCGCGAACCGGGATGCCTCGGGCGGCAGATCGGGATCCAGCATGCTGCCCTGTACCAGATAGACGTCAAGATCGCCGTCGTTGTCGTAGTCGAACAGTGCGGCGCCGGCTCCGCCCATTTCGGGGAAGTAGAACTCGCCGCTGGCACCGATGAAGTGATCGAACTCGAGCCCCGCCTCCCGGGCGATGTCGGTGAACAGCGGTGCCGGCACGGAAGGTGCGGCGGTACCAGCCGCGTCCTCCGTCTGGCTGGTGTCGCATCCCGCCAGCAGCAGGCTCGCGAGAAGTATTACGACCAGACGGGGACAGGCGGGGGCCGTCACGGTTGTTCCAACCGATGCAGCATCCGTTCCACCGCGGCGCGTTGGCGAGGGTCGGTCGTCACCTCCCGTGCCTCAAGCAACCGGCGACGCGCGGCTTCGCGGTGCTTGAACTCACCGTAGTCCTGTGCCGTGCGCACCAGCGTGGCGATCCGGTTATCGGACTGGTTCACCGCCGCATCGAAATAGTCCCCGGCGGCTGCCAGATCATCCGCCGCGAGAGCCGCTCTCCCGGCCGCGAGCAGTGCCGGCACCTCCTGCGGCGCGATGGCCAAGGCCTGCGCAGCGCGTGCCCGGGCCGCGGACGGATTGCCGCGCTCGATCTCCGTCAGGACCAGCTCGATCAGTGCTCTGGTCCTGTCCGGGCTGATCTGCGCGGCGCGGGCGAATAGCGCCGCGGCATCATCCTGGCGCCCCTGATCGCGCCGCAGCAAACCCATGTTGATGTTACCCATATAGGAGTTTGCATTGATGCTGGAAAGTGCCTCAAAGGCGGCTTCAGCGGCGGGGTAGTCACCCACCTGGCGGTACAGATCGATCAGATTCACATAGGCCGGGGCGCGCTGGGGATCGCTGGCGGCCGCCTGCTGCAGGGATGCGATGGCTTGGCGCGTGCGGCCGCGGCGGGCCTGGGCGTCAGCGAGATTGA
>JAYZWP010000248.1:0-5020 GCA_036142245.1 Pseudomonadota bacterium
CCGGGCACTGTAGCTTTGTACTACATCGGCGAACACCCGCTGCTTGAGCAGCTCGGCATCGAGCGGCATCAGATCGGATCCCAGCTGAAGATGTCCGGGGAGCGGTGCAGCGGGTAGAGATCCGGCCCGAAGGTCGGCACGAACCGTTCCGCCAGCGCCTCCGGTGTCCACCCCTGTTCGCGGTGCAGGGAGCGGATCGGGCGCGACTGACTCATCAGGAAAATCTCGTTACGGCGGACCGCAACGATCTGACCGGTCACTTCGGCCGCCGCGTCACTCGCCAGGTAAACCGCCACCGGGGCGATCTTGTCGGGGGTCATCTGCTTGAGTTTCTCCACCCGCGCCTGCTGCTCCGGCGTGTCGGTCGGAATGGTGCCGATCATGCGGCTCCAGGCGAACGGCGAAATGCAGTTGGAACGCACACCGAAGCGCTCCAGGTCCAGGGCGATGGACTTCGACAACCCGGCGATTCCCAGCTTGGCGGCGGCGTAGTTTGCCTGCCCGAAGTTGCCGATCAGTCCGGACGTGGAGGTCATGTGGACGTACGCGCCGGAACGCTGGGCGCGGAAATGGGGTGCCGCGGCACGGCTGACGAAAAAGGATCCATTCAGATGAACGCCGATCACCGCGAGCCAGTTCTCCGGCTCCATTTTGTGGAAGAAGGCGTCGCGCAGGATACCGGCGTTGTTCACCACGATGTCGATGCGCCCGAAGCTGTCCAGGGCGTTCCCGATGATCTTCTGTGCGCTGTCCCACTCGGACACGCTCTGGGTGTCGGCAACCGCATCACCACCCGCGGCGGTGATCTGATCCACCACCTGTTGCGCCGGGCCGGCATCGCCCCCTTCCCCGCTGACCGAACCACCCAGATCGTTGACCACCACCCGCGCGCCGGCAGCCGCCAGCGCCTTGGCGATCTCCGCGCCGATCCCGCCGCCGGCGCCGGTCACGACCGCGACCTTTCCTTCCAGCATCGTCATGTATCGCACTCTCCTGTGCCCGCAGCCGCCACCTTGCACCGTGCGAGGCGCGCCACGGCTCGCGTATATTGTTGCCGCATCATCCACCAGTTAACAAACAAAGGCCATGACCACCCCAGAAATGGAGCCCGGCGGCGGTTTCGCCCCGGATCTGCTCGCCGGCCAGTGCTCCCTGGTCACCGGCGGCGGCAGCGGCATCGGGCGTGCCACGGCCCTGGCGTTGGGCCGGGTCGGGGCGAAGGTTGCCCTGCTCGGCAGGCGCGCGGAACCGCTGCAGCAGACCGCAGCGGCGTTGCAGTCCCTCGGAGCCGAGGCGTTGCCGCTGACCGCGGACATCCGCGAACCGGACAGCGTCCGGCAGGCCCTGGAGCGGATCGCCACGGCCTGGGGACGACTCGACATTCTGGTCAACAACGCCGGCGGGCAGTATGTCTCGGCCGCACGGGATATTTCGATAAAGGGGTTCAATGCGGTCGTCCGCAACAACCTGATGGGGACCTGGTGCGTCACCAAACTGGTCGCCGACCGGTTCCTGTTCGATCACGGCGGCCGGGTCATCTGCGTCACCGCCGCCGTGCGCTCGGGGATGGGCGGGTTCGCACACACCGCCGCGGCCCGGGGCGGCGTGGTGGCGCTGGTGAAATCCCTGGCTTTCGAGTGGGCCGAACATGGCATCCTGCTCAACTGCGTCGCCCCGGGAACCGTGAAGACCGACGCCATGGGCCAGTACCCCATCCCCCCCGACCAGTGGTACCGGTTCGATCGCAACCTGCTCGGCCGTATGGGAGAGCCCCGGGAGGTGGCCGACATGATCGTATTCCTCGCTTCGCCGATGGCCGGTTTCATCACCGGGGAGGAGTTTCACGTCGATGGCGGCGAGACCATCCATCTCGCCCACGACGCCCGGGACATGATCGACGCCGACATGTTCTCCAGCAGGCAAAGGGCTGACGGCAAGGATCGATAGGCGGTCACCTCGATGATTACCCTGGGCGTTCATAACGGCCACGACGCCGCGGCGTGCCTCATGCGGGACGGTGAACTGGTCGCCTTCTGTAAGGAAGAGCGGCTGACGCGCGTCAAGAACGACGGCAAACGCTTCGATCTGGCCGCCATCGACGAGGTGCTGCGGATCGGCCGCGTCGCGCGGCGCGACCTGGGCGCGGTCTGCTTCACGCGCAAGAAATTTCCTTTCCACGTGTATCGCCGCATGCCGTTGCACAAACGGATGCGGCATGCGGCGCGGCAGTTCAACGGCCGCAACCGCGATATCACGCTGGAGGGAGAGATGGGTCACCGGCGTGTGCTGGCGGCGGACCGAATCCTGGACATGGCGGCGCTGCGTGCAACTCTCGGGCTGTCCGAAGCGTGCGTCATCGACACCGTCAACCACGATTATGCGCACATTTTGGGCGCCTTCCGGTACACCGACTGGCCCTCTGAAGCGTTGTATCTGAGTTGCGACGGCGGTGGCGACGGCACCCAATACTCCGCCTACCACTTCAACGGCGCCCGACTGGAGTTACTGATCGGAGGAGATGACTGCGTATTCAGGCAACCGCAAAACCCGGGCGCGTCCATCGGCCTGGTGTACGCCTACACCACGGAATACCTCGGTTTCAGGAAGAACCGGCATGAGGGCAAGGTGACGGGACTGGCTGCGTTCGGCGAGCCGCTGCGGGCGCAGGAGCTGGCGGCACAGTTCCGCATCGACGCCGACGGGACGGTCGTGTCGGCCTTTGCCGACCTGCGCGCGTTGCGGGACTTTCTCCACGAAATTTATGCCGGCCTGACCCGCGAGCAGGTAGCCGCGACGGTGCAGCAAGCCACGGAGACGGTGGTTGTGCGCTGGGTGACGCGGCTCAGGGAAATCCGGCCGAGCCGTTACCTCGGACTGGCGGGCGGGGTATTCGCCAATGTGCTGTTGAATCAGAAGCTGGCGGAGCTGCCCGGCATCGCCGAGATTTTCGTCGTCCCCCCCATGAGCGACGAGGGTCTCGCTCTGGGCGCGGCGATCCAGGCCGAAATAGGCGGCAACGCGTTGACGCGCCTGCCCCGGGGCCGCCTGCCGTCGATCTACCAGGGCGCTGAGCATCCCGTGGCGGCATTGCGGGATACGGCTGAAATGGCCGGGGCGCATTTCTGCGGTACCCCTGATGCTGCAACCGCGGCCGCACGGTTGTTGGCGCAAGGTCGGATCGGAGCGATTTTTTCGCAACGCATGGAGATGGGTCCGCGGGCGCTTGGGGCCCGCTCCATCCTGGCGACTCCGGTGGAGCGCGTAATCAACGACCGCCTGAACGAGCGCCTGGAACGCACGGAATTCATGCCGTTCGCACCCTGCGTACTGGAGGAGGACGCGGACAGGGTGTTCACGATAGACCCGGCCCTGCGCGAGGCGTGCCGTTTCATGACCGTCACCACGCCCGTCAGACCGGAATTCCGCGAGCGCATCCCGGCGGTGGTCCACGTCGACGGCACGGCCCGTCCGCAGATCGTTCGCGACCGGGATAATCCGCTTTACGCAGCCATCATTCGCGCCTACCGGGACCTCACCGGCATACCCTGCCTGATCAATACCAGCTTCAACGCCCATGAGGAGCCGATCATCAACACCCCCGGGGAGGCGGTGAACGCACTGCGGGAGGACCGGGTGGATTTTCTGGTCTGCGCCGACGGTTTGATCGTCGCGAACGAAGTGATGCGGGCCGAGGCACGGGATGCGATCCGGGGCTGCGCGATGGCGGCCGCCTGACGCGGCGAGTTCATTGGTGCAACGCCGGCTCGTCTTCGATCTGCGCTATTCCGCGGATACCGTACGCGACATTTCCAACCGCTACCTCGAAGCGCTCGACCCGCGCCGCTATCGTTGTGAAACAGTCATCCTGAAAGGCGAGCGCGATGCGGCTTCGGAAGCGGCGATTCCCGCGCAGGCTTTTCACTGGATGAATCTGCACCGCGCGGCGCTGTCGGGCAATCGTCGCACCGCGGTCAAACGGTTCACCGCGCTGTGTCACCAGCAGCAGCCGGACCTGGTCATCGCGCACCGTTTCAAGGCGGTGGCGATCATGGCGCAGGCACGCACCGACTGCCGCTTCCTCGGTTACGGCGTAATTCACGGCATCCACCAGATGGACCGGATCGGACGACGTCTGTTCGCGCATCGTCACTTGCGTGACCCGGTGCATCTGATCGGTGTCAGCGAGGCGGTCACCCGGGACCTGCGACGCGCCTGCGGGCCGCGCAAACGAAACCTCCACACCCTGCTGAACTGTATCGATGACGCCGCGATCCGTGCACAGTTACTGGATCGAAGCCGTGCCCGGGAACTGCTGGGACTGCCGGTCGCAGCGCCGGTCATCGGCAGCATCGCCCGTCTGGTTCCAACCAAGGATCTCTACACGCTGATCGACGCTTTTGCCAGACTCTCGGCTCGGGTTCCTGCCTGCCATCTGTGTCTGATCGGTGACGGGCCCTCCCGCGGCGACCTCGAGCGGCAAGCCCGGGATCTCGGATTGGCAGATCGGGTCCACTTCGCCGGCTGGCGGAACGACGCCTGCCGTCTGCTGGCGGCGCTGGACGTATTCGCTCTGACATCCGTCGCGGAAGGCTTCGGTCTGGCGCTGGCGGAGGCGATGGCCGCCGGCGTACCGGTGGTAGCCACAAGCGCCGGGGGGATGGGCGAGGTGACCGGCGATCTCGCCCCGCTCGTGCCGCCTGGCGACGCCGCAGCCGTCGCGCTGTCTCTGGAGAATCTCCTTTTACTGAAGACGGACGAACGTGCCCGGCTCGGCGAACGGCTGCGGCACCGAATCGCCAGCCGCTTCTCTCCCGCCGTGTTCCACGAGCAGCTCAATGCCCTGCTCGAACGAACCGGTGGCGAGGCGATCAGCGACTGAAATGATCGTACAGCGCGCGCCGAAACAGGTTGGCCCGCTGCCCCATTCCCTGGTTCAGCAGCCGACGTCGCTGGTCAAGGATCTCCCGCTCGAAGCCGGTGATCCCGGCCACGGGCAACGCGGGATTATCGAGACTGGGTC
>JAYZWP010000249.1:0-3302 GCA_036142245.1 Pseudomonadota bacterium
CCGACACTTCCACCCGGAGGGGATACCGCCGCGGATGACGGATCGGTTCCAGCCCGAGGTCCCCATCCAGATCAGGCCAGTGGCAGCGGCCAGGTTGCTGCTCGACGACCTTGAGCAAGAATCGACAATCCTGCTCCCGAAATATTGTCGGACTCATTCGGAAAACAGGTCTCAGCCAGTCGCGGAACCCCGCAGCAGCCGCCCCGGCCGTTCTCCGGTCGGCGCGCCGTCGCGGAAGGTCTCCACGCCGGCGACAAAGGTGTGGTCGTACCCTTCCGCCCGCTGCAACACCCGCTTGCCACCGGCCGGCAGGTCGTGAACCACTTCCGGCAGACGCACCCGCAGCCGGTCGAAGTCGACAATGTTGAGGTCCGCCCGCAGCCCCGGCGCGATCAGGCCGCGATCGGCGAGGCCGTAGGCGAGCGCGGTATCGCGGGTCTGCTTTTTCACCAGGTGTTCCAGCGGCAGTCCCGGTCCGCGCTTGCGGTCCCGTCCCCAGTGGGTCAGCAGCGTGGTGGTGGAGCTGGCGTCGCAAATCAGCCCGACATGGGCGCCGCCGTCCGCCAGACCGCAGACGGTAGCGTCGTCCAGCAGCATCTCCCGCACCACATCGAGACTACCTGCCGAGTAGTTCTCGAACGGAAACAGCAGCATGCCCTTACCGTCGCTGTCCAGCATCCACTCCAGGGCCAGTTCCAGAGGCCGGCAGCCGCGCCGCTGCGCCTGTGCCACCAGAGCGTTCGCCGGGTCCTGCTCGTAGTCCACCGGCTCTGTAAGGCGGTAGGTCTTCGGCAACGCGGCCTCGATCATCTGCGTGATCATGTCGTCATTCGCCGGGGGTTCACTCACCAGCCGCTCCCGTAGATCCGCGTCGGCCCGCAACCGGGCGACCCGTTCGGCGGGCGGCAGGTCGGCGACCTCCCGCCAGGCGGCGCGACTGGCGAAAGGATGCATGCTGGTATCGAGCCCCATCACCAGGCCGATCGGCCGACTGCCCACCTGCCCGTTGGCCTGTATTCCGTCCCGCCGGGCGGCGTGGATCTGCTCCAGGGTCTCGCGCCACAGGTCGGGCGCATAGTCGGACTGCAGCAGCAGCACGGACAGCGGCCGGCCGGCGACTTCGGCGGCGGCGCGCAGAACCTCGAACTCGCCGGTACCGAAGTCGGAGTTGACCTGCAATACCCCGCTGCCGGCGCGGCGCATCGCCCGGGCCAGGCCGTGCAGTTCCGGCTCACCGGCGGACAACGACGGTGTGGGGCTGCCATCCGCCGCCCGGTGCTTGGTGGTGCGGGAGGTGCTGAAACCCAGGGCACCGGCGGCCAGCGCCTCCTCCAGCAGCCGGCCCATGGCCTCGATCTGCGCCGCGTCCGGTATCTTCCGGTGGTCAGCACCCTCGTCACCCATCACATAAAACCGCAGCGCTGCGTGGGGCACCTGGGCGCCGATGTCCATGGTGCGCGGTGTCCGCTCCAGGGTGTCGAGGTACTCGGGAAAACTCTCCCAGGAGAAATCGATACCCTGCGCCAGCACGGTGCCGGGGATGTCCTCCACCCCCTCCATGAGATTGATGAGATAGGGCTCGCTGCCGCGCCGTACCGGCGCGAAGCCGACCCCGCAATTGCCGAACACCGCCGTGGTCACACCGTGCCAGGAGGAGGGCGCCAGCTCCGCGTCCCAGGTGGCCTGACCGTCGTAGTGGGTGTGGATATCCACCCAACCGGGCAGCACCAACCGTCCGGCGGCGTCGATCTCCCGACGCGCGGAGCCAAGGTTCTGGCCCACCTCGGCGATGGTGCCACCCTGCACCGCGACGTCGGCAACCTTCGCCGCGGCACCGCTGCCGTCGATGACCCGGCCGTTCCTGATCAACAGATCGTACATTCCAGACTCCTCCTGTCCGGCGTGCCCCGGTAGGCGCCGGGTCGCAACTGACCCGCCGAGATTACGCCAAACACCCCTCAGTTGCCGGTGAAGTCGGGTCGGCGCTTCTCGTTGAAGGCGTTGACCCCTTCCTGATGATCCCGGGTGAGGTTGCTGACGCTCTCCCAGGCGATGGAGGTCTCCAGCACGCTCGCGACGAGCTGCTTGAGCCCGACATTTACCGACACCTTGGTCATCCTGATCGCCTGCATCGCGCCGCGGCCGAGCCGCTCGGCAAACTTCTGGACCGCGCCGTCCAGTTCGGCGTCCGGCACGCAGTAGTTGATCAGCCCCATCTCGGCACAGCGTTTCGCCTCGACCATCTCGCCGGTCATGAGGAACTCCTTGGCGCGACAGTAGCCGATGAGCTGCGGCCAGATCACGGCGCCGCCGTCCCCGGCGACGAAACCGACATTGACGTGGGGGTCGCCGATCCTGGCGGATTCGCCCGCGAAGATGACATCGCAGAACAGCGCCATCGTGGCGCCAAGCCCCGCCGCCGGTCCATTCACCCTGGCGATGAGCGGCTTGTCCAGGTCCAGCATGCTGTTCACGATCTTCTTGCCTTCGCGCACGGTGCGCCGCCAGATCGCCGGGTCGTCGATCATGGTCTGCATCCAGGCGGTGTCGCCGCCGGCGCTGAAGGCACGCCCGGCCCCGGTAAGGATGACGATATCGGCATCCTCATCCTGGGCCACGTCATCGAATATCTCCGCCAGCTCGCGGTGCAGCACCGCATCGGTGGCATTCAGCACGTCGGGCCGGTTCATGGTCACGGTCAGAATCCGTCCTGCGCGGGAAACGGCGATGGTTTCGTACTGGTCATAACTGCGCATGAATACTCTCCCGGTCCTTGTCGAATGACTCTGTCTGAGCGTTACTCATCAGCGTTACTCGTCAGCGTTACTCGCAATTCCTGTCACGCCGGAAGGAACGGGGCCACGCCATCGCGGCAAGTTCCGGTCCATCCAGAGTTTCCCTGGATTTCGTGTCGGCCAAGGGCGGCCATCCGTCTGTCATAAGTCCCTCCCCTATCGGTTCTCGTTATTCGTTCCTGGGCGCTGGTTGCGACCGGCAGTAACCCGGTCAGGCCACCCGGACCTTCCTGCGCGCCGCGGGTTTCGGTGCCTCGTCTCTCGCCTGACTGGTCACGCCGAGGCCGCCGAGCACACTGGTGCGCATGGCGCGCACCAGGTGCTCACCGTCCAGCTCCTTCTCCCGCCTCAGCCACTGCAACAACATGCCGTCGTGAGTGGCGACAATGATCGCCGCCATCTCCGCGGCCGGCAGCGCCGTAGTGAACTGCCCTGCCGCGACGCCTTCACCGATGAGCGCCTCCAGATAGGCTTGAAGGTGTTGATAGACCCCTCTCACCCGCCGCT
>JAYZWP010000250.1:0-7866 GCA_036142245.1 Pseudomonadota bacterium
ACTTGCGTAGCGGGTCCGACAGGTTGCCGGCGTTCCGTCAAAGCGAATCACACCATGATGAATGATAACAATCCGGTCGCAGAGAATTTCCAAGTCCGTGAGCAGATGCGTGCTGAACAGAACTGTCGTTTCGGGGTATTCCGTACGCAAGTGGAGTAAGCGTTCGCGAAACAGCATCCGGGCATGAGGGTCCAGGCCGCTCATTGGTTCATCGTAGACGATGAACGATCTCCCGACCGCGAAACTGACTGCCAGACCCGCCTTCTGTGCCTCGCCTTTGGACAGACCGTTTAGCGGTTTGGCGAGAACGTCGCCGTCGAGTCCCAGCGCGCGACACGCCTGGAACAATGTCTCCCGGTCCGGCGAAGATCCACAGAGACGCTGGAGGTGGGCGGCCCACACCTCCATGGGGACCGAGGTGTCAGGGGAGAAACGCTCCGGCAGGAAAATCACGTCGCGACGGCTGCCCGGTTGGCCGGCCGGCGTGCCCCCGAGCAGAGCGCTGCCGCGCTGCGGTTCGAGGCGGCCGATCAGGACATGCAGCAGCGTGGTTTTCCCCGCTCCGTTCAGTCCGAGCAGGCCGACGGTCTCTCCCTGGTGGATGGTCAGGTCGACGGCATGCAGAATCCTCTGGCGCCTGCGTGCGAAGGCGACACCCCTCAGTTCCGCGACCTTCACTGCATTGTTTGGCACCTGGTTTTTCTCAATCACTGCCAGACGCTGTCACCGGAATTGGCGGGTATGTCCTGAGGGTGAGCGGGATCGACGCGTGCTCACCGGAAAGCCGCAAGCTCTAGTCCGTGACCGTCTCAAGGCGGAAGCACACGCGCCCCGGTTCGTTATGGGCCAAATACAACCGAAATCCATGCGTTTTGGCCTGACTCGCGACCTGGTACAGGCCAATGCCGTAGCCGTCCGCGGATTCCACGGGGCGGCTCAGTAATGTTTTGGCGAGTGGTTCCGGAACCGGTGATCCGGTATCGCAGGCGGTCAGGCAGACGCCCCGGTCCGTGACCACCAGTTTGACGCGGATCGCCAGATCGCGTTCCGTTTGCCGTTTGCGTCGCGCATTCTCGATCAGATTTTCCACGGTGCGATCGAACAGGTCGCGCGGCAGCAGTTGGTCGAAAAGCAGCTCCTGCTCGAACGTGATGTCGCTGCTCTGGTAACGGGCGGTGAGTTTTCCCCACCAGATCCGCGCCACCTGGAAGGTCGTCGAAACATCCTGAGGCGCCTGCAGTTTGTCGAGTGTGGCGCGCAGCCGCTGCGTGAGCTGAGGCAGCTGTTTCTGCAGGAGTTGTTGTACTTGAGGCGCCTGTTCCGGGGTGCTGCTCAACACCGCGGTGCTCAGGGTTTGCAGTGACTGGAGCAGATTCTTGGTGTCATGGGTGATGCGGGCTCCGGCCTCGTAGATGGTCTCCAGGTGTGCCTGGTGGCGTAGGTCCTGCTGTCGTATACGCGAGCGTTCGAATTCTTCGGCGAGGCGCAGTATCGTTTCGGCCCGGTCCCGCTGCCGTGCGGATATATCGTGACCGGTGTAGATCATGCACTTCAGGTCTTCGGAGACCAAAGCCATGGCCTGACCGGTGCAGGTTCCCAGTTCACCCTGCCTGCCGAACCCCTCCCACGTCAGGCCCGCAACGTAGCCCAGATCGAGCAGGATCTGCATCGCGATATCCAGGAACGGTCGATCCGATTGCTCGTCGCGTGAGGCCAGCAACAGGGCGTTTGCGATACCGAGCATCTGGGTCGAATCGTCCGTGCTGCGGCCACGTTTCGGTACGTTACCCGCCGAGCGGGCCAGGATGAACAGCAGACACAGCAGCAGTGCCGGTAAGGCCGCCACAGGCGCAATTTCAAGGGGGGTGCCGGAGCCGTAGCTGTTGGCAAGGGCGCCCACCGACACGGTTATGGCAAACCCGGTCAGCATCCCCAGACTGGACCAGAGCAGCCCCGCCAGAGGCACCCGCTCGGAGTCGTTGGCGCGGCGAGCTGCGCTGCGTGAGTTGGGGACGAGGGTTGCGCACACCGCGGCGGCCAGCAGCACCAGGGCGGTCAACCCGGCCGGATGATCGACCGGCAGAACCAGCCGCGGTTCGGTAAGGCTTTGGAACAGCGCGGCACTGAGCAGAAATAGGCTGTACAACGCCGCCGGGAGGTAAAGCCAGGAGCGCCCCTCGCGGTTGTAGACGACCTGACCGAGGGTGCCATTCAGCAGCACCAGCCACCCCACCAGCCACGCGCCGAACGGCACCACCAGCAGCAGGGTTGCGGCGGCAAGGATGATCACGACGGCAGCCGCGGGAAACCCTCGGTCGGAGAAGCTGAGCAGGCGCCAGATGGCGAACAGCACCAGGTGGTTGGCCATCAGGATATGGAAGCTCGGTGCCGGCAGGTCGAATGCCAGTCCGGCATGCAGGGGCAGTAACATGGCCCCGGCCAGAATGGGCGCGAACCGCGTCGCGGGCGACTGGCGCAGATTGTCGAGCAGGTTCAACGGTTAGTTAGCGCAAAACCAGGTGCAGGAAGACCAAATCGCCACCACCTCCGTGGGTGATGTGGTGCGCAGGTTAGCCACGCTGGCGCATTTTACGGTGCTACAGGCGTGGTATGGGCGGCTGTTTCACATTGCGGCCATGGTGTTACTGGCCGTACTGGGAATCGGCGAGGCATTCGCCGCCATGCAGGTGATCGAGGGCGACATCGCGGCGGCAGCCATATTGGTCACCCTGATCCGGCTCAGCGTCGCGTCACTGTTGCTGCTGCACATGGCGTTCGGTGCCGCAAACGATGGTGTTGACGAGATGGTGGCAAGCCTGGATTTGTCACCCGTTATCTTGCTGATCGGGCAATGGTTGGGTTACAGCGCCGTCGGCGCGGCTGCCGCCCTGGGGGGAGGCGCCGTACTCGCGCTTTACGGCGGACCGGGACCGGCAGCGGTATGGAGCGTTTCATTCGGGGCGGAGCTTGGCGTGCTGGCCGCCATGGTGCTGTTCGTGCGCTCGGGGTTGCGTCGGCCGTTGGCGGTGGTTTTGGTTGGCGGGGCCTTCTACGTGCTGGGGCGGCTGTTGCCGCTGCTGCTGGAAATCGCTGCGGCGGGAGTGGCTGAACAGACCCCGCTGCGTGAGTTCGCGGCCTTCATCCTGCGCGTGTCGGCGGTGGCCATGCCGCGGTTCGACGGATTGGCGGAGCCGGGATGGATTACCACCGGGGCGCTGCCCGAGCCGACGAGCTATTTTGCGGCCATCGGCGGAGCGTTGAGTTACGCCGGTTTCGCGCTGTGCCTGGCATTCCTGGAACGTGTCCTGGCCAAGCGCCGATGAGATCTCAAGCGAAATGGTTGTCGCTCAGGGCGGCCGCCTTGGCGGCTGTGTTGCTCTGCGGGCATCGGCTTGCGCTTCACTGGCAGACGACGGCTGTTGACTCGCCTGCCGAGCTTGGGAGCCCCCCACCCGCTGAGATCTTGCGTGTCCTGACTTTGGATAATCGCGTGCTGGCATCGCGTCTGGCCATGGTTTATTTGCAATCGTTCGAACTGCGCCCGGGCGGGAATTGGCATATCGCCGATCTGGATTATGGCCGGGTTGTCGAGTGGCTCGAACTGGCGCAACGGCTGGATCCGCGTAGCCGGTACCCGACTTTGGTGGCCGCCTCCGTTTACGCCCCGGTGGGAACGCTAGAGCAAGCGCGCGTGATGATGGAATTCGTCGAAAGCATTTTCCTGCGAGACCCGAGTAACCGATGGGATGCTTTGGCCCGGGTTGCATTGCTGGCGCGGTATCGTTTCGGGAATCTACCCATTGCCCTCGAATATGCCACATCCCTCGCCGAACACACGGCACCGGGTATGGCCCCGCCATGGGCGCGCCAGCTGCCGCTATTTCTGCTGCGCGACATGGGGGAACAGCAGGCGGCCCTGGCTTTGCTGGAAGCGCTGATCCTGGAGGGTGCACTCTCGGATCCGGCCGAAATACGGTTTTTGCTTGAGCGTATCGGGGTGCCAGATACTTCTGAAGCGTTTTCGCGGCCGGAAGGGTACGAACCCGAAGTATTAAAAGATGCGCGGGCAGTGCCGATAAAACCGCAGTGAAGTTGTGATCCGTTCGGAGTTTCCCCGGCGTCACGAACCGGACGCGTTACTCCCGATTGCCTGACATGTAGACTCGGCAACAGGTTGTCGGACGGGTATTCTTCATGATTCTTGAATCATGATGGCAGTCATGGGAGCCGATCACCATACAGGAGTGTAACGACAATGCAGAAAATTCAACGGGGCTTCACGCTGATCGAGATAGCGATCGTGCTGGTCATCATCGGCCTCCTGCTCGGCGGCGTGCTGAAGGGCCAGGAATTGATTGAATCAGGCAAGATCAAACGGGCGATTACTGATTACAACGGCACTTCAGCGGCCTTCTACGGCTACCTGGATCGGTACGGTTTTATTCCCGGAGATGATGGCACCGCGGCGGCGCGCTGGAACGGCGTGTTCGGCAACGGCGGCAGCGCCCAGAACGGCAATGCCGACGGCGACCTGGACGGCGAGTATGAGGCGACCGGCAATGAGGACACGACCCGCTTCTGGCAGCACCTTCGGGCGGCCGGCTTTATCACCGGCTCGATGCAGACGCCGGCCATCGCCAGGGAGCAGCCGATCAATCGCTACGGTGGCATCATCGGCGTGGAGAACGTGGGTGCCGGGTTGGCCGGCAATATCGTCTGTCAGTCGAATATCCCGGCCAAAGGTGCCATTGCGATAGATACCCAGATGGACGATGGCACCGGCAACGCCGGTTCCATGCGAGCCATCCAGGGGGCCGGCAACATCAACGCCGGTAACGCAAACACGGCCGGCGCGACCATCGTCGACGACGGGTCCACCACCTACCTGCTGTGCAGATCGCTGTAGCCGGCGAGTCTTTTTTGATAATTGCCAACTTTTTGAGGAAACGCCGAATGGATCACGGTTTCCTTAGTGCAATGCGACCGATGCCTCCCGGGTCCCGATGTCAGCGGGACCCGGGATTTTGTCGGGGGTCTGGGCGCTCCGGCTGACCGACGTCACGTGGGATATGCGCGGCGCGGATCAGAAGTAGCGGATTCGGCGCAGCTGTTTTGCCCTTAAAACTCCGTGTGTGTCCCGCGTCTCACGGGTCAGCCAGTTGCCATGGCTGTCTTGCTCCGGGTATTCGAAGAGTTCCATCCAACCGGTGATCCCCGAGTTCTCCAGGGTTTCGCGGGTGGTCAGGCGGCCGCCAATCCGTTTTTCGACCACCCGGCGCAGCGGCGCGCCGTCTACTGCGTGCTCCACGATGGTCGTGACGAGGTTGCCGTCGGGGTCGGCTTCGAAGAAGGCCGATTCGCGCAACACGCCATCCACTATCAGCGTGTCGCGCTGGAGCCCGTCGGCGCCGTAGACTCGGATGCGTGCGGTGGAATCACCAGAGTTTCGCCACGTCGCGGACTCCAACAGTCGCCCGTGTGAGTCGCTCGTCTTGCGCCAGCGTGCCAGCAGGGTGCCGTCCTTCGCTTCGATGACCCCGGATTCGGCCATTGCGTCTATGGCGACCTCCTTGGCCCACTTGCCGGTGTCGTAACGGTCGGCGTATTCCTCGGTCAGACTGCGCAGCGGCACCGCCTCTCGGCGTAACAGTCGCTTTACTTCCAGCAACTCGCCATTCCCCACGCGGCGCTCCCGGCGCACCCAGGCACCCGCGGCGTCGTGAAAGTGACGGTCGCGATGGAACCGGCCGTCCCCTTCCCTGATTTCCGACACCAGAAGGCCGGATTCGAAAGTTCTGGTGAGTCGGGTCGCGATCGTCCCATCGGGGAGGAAGGTGGTGGAGTCGATCAAACGGCCTGCGGTGTCGAATCTGTCCTGTCGCGACAGGACCCGGGCAGCGTTGTCGTTGCCTTCCGGCAAGTCGTAGAGAAACACGCTGTGCACCGGACCATGGAGACCGGCCAGCGTCCGCTCGGTTGGTGGCGAATCCGGCGTCTGGACGAGCCAGATGAACAAGGTCGCCAACAGCAGGGCCGATACGGCTGCCGCCGGCCAGACGAGGCGCCCCACCCGGGTCTCGTCCCGACCTGCAGAGATTAGATTTCGGCGCTAGTCGATGGTCGCCTTGGCGCGGGCCAGTTTGGTGTCGGACCAGGGGCGCGGCTCGGAAGGTGCCTTCCCTGGAACCACCAGAGTCCCATCACCCGGCCTGGTGATTTCAACGCGGCCGAAGCGGTTGACCACGATCACGCCGGCACCGTCGAGCAGCGCCAACTGCAGGCGGTTCGTTGATTGCTCTCCCCAGAAGTCGGTCCCGCGGATGCCAATAGTGGCCAGCGGCGTCTTGACCTGAAAGGGTTTGTTGGGCAGGGCACCGAGTTCCCCCGTTACGGCACGGAATACGCCGCGCACCAGGGAAAACAGCGCTTCACCCCGACGCTCGGCCGGTTCGAAGCGAAACCGTTGCACCTCAAAATCGGTCAGCCCGCCCAGGGTGATTTGGGTGCCGTCGACGAATCGTATCCCGACCCGTGCGCCTGGCGCGGTCAGAATCCGCTCCCCGGCTTCCAGGGTCCCGCCAAGCTCGAGATTTCGGGAACTCTCGCCCGTGAACGCGAAGGCTCCGCCGACCAGACGCGTGATCTCTCCGGCGCTTTCCGCCAAGGCGGCCGACGACAGGCAGAATACGGCAGTGAGCGTCAGCAGCCAGGTTCGCATCCGAAACATCAGCCAGGCCTCCCAGAGTTAAGCGCAAGGTCTGCGCCGGGCGATTCCGATCAGCGAGTATAGCGTCCGGCTGATCGGGGGAAACAGCAAACTGGCGGCGGACAGACCGGCTGGAGGGCAGAAGAAGCAGGAGGTGGTTGCCATGAACGGTGTCGTTTTTGATGATCTTCACGAGGCCAGGTTTGCCCAGCGGGCGCTGATCGATGCCAAGCGTCGGCGCCTGCGTCCGGTGGTGCCGCTGCTGCGCGCGGGGCTGGGCTTTGCCCGGCTGCTGGGCATCGAGGGGCCGCTGTTTCGTCGCCGCTTCCGCCCGGTGGTGGCCCGGTTCGCGCAGCGGGTGGAGCACGCCTTCGATGGTTACACGCCTGCCGCGAGCGACGTGCTGGTCTGCTCGTACTTCAAGAGCGGTACACACTGGATGATGCAGATCGCCCATCAGATCGCCCACCGCGGTCAAGGCGAGTATGAAAGCATCTACGATGTCATTCCCTGGAATGAGGGGCCGAACCCTGCCCTGGGGCTGCCTCTGCACGACCCGCGGCCACTGCGGTTGTCGCCGACGGGCCTGCGGGTCATCAAGAGCCACGCGGCGGCCCACCACGTGCCGTATAACGAGCAGGCCAAATACATCTGCGTGGTGCGGGATCCCAAGGACGTGTTCGTGTCGAGCTATCACTTCATCGCCTCCGCGATGCTGGGTCCGCTGCGGCCCAGCGTAACAACCTGGCTCGATCTGTACCTCTCCGATGGCGCCTTCTGGGGTCCCTGGCCGGACTTCACCGCCAGCTACTGGCGGTGGAGGGAACGACCGAACGTACGTTTTCTGACCTATGAGCAGGTGCAGGCCGACAAGCCGGCGGTGATTCGCGACCTGGCGGTATTTCTCGGGGTCGGTCTGGACAGCGCGCAATTGGACCAGGTGGACAAACTCAGTTCCTACCAGCACATGAAGACCAACGACCACAAATATCATCAGGGTGTCGGTACACCCTTCAGTCCGCCCCAAGGGGAAATGATCCGTAGCGGTCGCAAGGGAGTGTCCGGGGAGTTGTTGACACCGCGCCAGCAGCGTCGGATTGACGATTTCTGCAGGCAGCGTTTGCTCGACTTGGGGAGCGATTTCCCTTATGACGAAATTT
>JAYZWP010000251.1:0-8142 GCA_036142245.1 Pseudomonadota bacterium
GAAGGTGCTGACGCCGGCGACCCTGGAGGACGCGCGGGGGATGCTCTGGACGGCCCTCACCGACCCCGACCCGGTGCTGATTTTCGAGAACGTCATGCTCTACAACCACGCCGGGGAGCTGCCGGACGACGCCGGACCGGTCCCAATCGGGGGAGCCGCCGTTCGCCGGGCGGGCAAGGATCTCAGCCTCATCACCTACGGTGGCTCGCTGCACAAGTGCGTCGCCGCCGCCGACAGCCTGGCGGCGGAAGGGATAGACGCCGAGGTGATCGATCTGCGGGCACTGCGACCGCTCGACGACGCCACCATCATCGCCTCGGTCAGCAAAACTCACCGTGCCCTGGTGGTGGATGAGGGTTGGCGCAGCGTCGGGCTCGCCGCCGAGGTGAGCGCCCGCATCATGGAGCAGGCTTTCTACGACCTGGATGCTCCGGTGGCACGGCTGTGCGGTGCCGAAGTACCGGTGCCCTACCCGAAGCACCTCGAGGACTGCGCCATTCCTCAACCCGACACCATCGTTGATGCGGCAAGAGCCCTGATGAACCGCAATGTCTGAGTTCCGCATGCCGTCGCTCGGCAGCGACATGGAAAAAGGCACCCTGGTGGAGTGGAACGTAGCGCCGGGAGAGCATGTGAGCCGCGGACAGATCATCGCCGCCGTCGAAACCGACAAAGGGATCATCGATATCGAGGTGTTCGAGGACGGCGTCGTTGAGGAACTACTGGTCCCTATCGGCAGCGAAGCGCTGGTGGGTGACGTGCTCGCCCGCATCGTCACCGACAATGCGTCAGCGGAGGGTGTACCCGCTCCTGCGCCGCCGCGGAAAACTCCGGAACCCGCACCCCCGATCCCACCGACGGATCAGCCGGCGGTTGCGGAAAGCAGCGACACCAGCAGCGTCCGCCTGCGCATCACGCCAGTGGCACAACGCCGTGCCCGCGAGCTGGGAATTCCGCTGGACGGGGTCATCGGTACCGGCGGCGGGGGCGCCATCACTCTGGAAGACATCGAGAAGCTCGCGGCAGCGCCCCCTGCGACAAAGGCACCACCTCCTCCAGTCACGGGAGTGGATGCAGCGGCCATGCGCCGTGCCATTGGCGCCGCCATGTCCCGCTCCAAGCGGGAGATCCCCCACTACTACCTGGGCAGCACCATCTGCATGCACAACGCAATGCGGTGGCTGGCGGACTACAACGCGATCCGCGAGCCGGCGGAGCGCCTGCTTTACGCCGCCCTGCTGATCAAGGCGGTGGCTCTGGCGTTGCGGGAAAGCCCCGAACTGAACGGTTTCTGGCGTAACGACAGCTACCAACCCGGCGCTGGCATCCATGTCGGCATGGCCGTGGCGCTACGCGGCGGCGGATTGGTGGCACCGGCCATACACGACACCGACCAGCGCGCGTTGCCACAGCTGATGGCCGATTTTAGAGATCTGGTAGGCCGCGCCCGGCACGGCGGTCTCAAGGGATCGGAGATGAGCGACGCCACCATCACCCTCACCAGCCTGGGGGAGCAGGGGGTGGAATCGATCTTGCCGGTGATTACGCCCCCGCAGGTGGCGATCGTCGGCTTCGGCAGGGTGGTGGAACGACCCTGGGTCGTCGACGATGCCCTGGCCATCAGGCCGGTCGTTCAAGCCTCCCTCGCCGCCGACCACCGCACCACCGACGGCCACGCCGGCGCCCGCTTTCTGAACACCGTCGATCATCTGCTGCAAAACCCGGAGTCGTTATGAACCAAGAGGAACTCAAGGCCCGACTGCTCAGCCTGTTGGTCCGGGTCGCTCCGGAAGTGGAGCCGGACGAGATTGACCCGGCCCTCAATTTCCGCGACCAGGTGGACATCGACTCCATGGACTTTCTGAACTTCATCACCGCCATCCACAAACAGCTCGGCGTCAACGTCCCGGAAGTGGACTACCCGCAACTGTCCAGTCTTAACGGCTGCCTGCGGTACCTGGAACCGCGCCTGGGCGATTAGAGCCCGTTAGCGTATTAATCGAGCGTCCGGACGATGGAGAAGTCGAACACCTGATGCAGCGGTACAGCACCGGGGACGTTCTCGAGTTGTTTCTCGTTCTCGATCCACTCCCGCTGTACGAACTCCGGGACCGTGGTCAGCGGATGCATATAGGCCCGACTGACGTCATAGGCGCTGGCGATCTGCTCTTCCGGGGTGCCGACACGGCGCACCAGTTCCATGCCGAATTCCCGGTCGGCGATGAATTCCCGCACACTCTCGTCGAGGGCGCGGATCATGCGTCCCAGAAGATCGGGGTTGTCCTGAATCATCGCGTCCCGCGCCATCAGCCCGAACACCGGTACCGGCGCCACATCGCCGTGCCGAAACAGGGCCCGCATACCGTGGCTCATCGCCGCGGTGGACACCGGCGGGATCAGCGCCATGGCATCGATGCGGCCATCCAGCAGATAGTCCAGGTCCGACAGGTTCACCCCCATCACTTCGGTGTAGAGATCACTGCCATAGCCGGCAGGGACGATTTTTGAAGGCTCCCCGCCGTCCCGCATGAAAGCATAGAAAAAGTTCTTGTTCATCATGGGGGAGGCGAAGGACACTTTCTTCCCTTCCAGATCCTTGAGTCGCCTGATTTCGGGCCGGGCGATGAGTTCAAAACCGGCCTCCTGATAGGAGGCGACGTATTTCACCGGATGGCCCTGCACGGCTGCCAGGATGGGATGACTGAGCAGGTGGGTGAAATCGACGATACCGTCGATCAGCGCTCCGTTCAGGGAGATGCCCATGCGGGGTGGACAGAGATGCTCGACGGAAATGTCGTAACGGCCGAACGCTTCGTGGTTGAAAAAGACCGCGTTGCCGGTGATTTCCGGATAATTGGAACCCAGACGTACGCTATCCATCACCTCCTCCTCAAGGTCACCCCGGTTGCCGTGAGGCGTTTGAGGAAAAGGAAAGCTCCGGCGAAACCACTGAGACCCTGCGGCCTCGCCGGAGCCAGTTCCCCTCCCTCCCCGCTAGCTACTCCCCTTGGGAGCAGACCACGGACGCGCGACTATACACTCAGGCCAACCTTGAAAGGCTGGCCGAGTTCCGATTTTCCGACCGTAATGGCGTTCTGGTAATGGCGGCCATGCAGGCCGTGCAGCGCGAGGTCCCGCAGCAGCCGTTCCACCGGGTATTTGCGGAACAGAATGGTGGGGCCACAGGCCTGACCTACCAGATACTGGAAACGGTTCGCCGTTTCGATGGCGAGAAACTTTGCCTCCTCGATGGCGAGCATCGCCCCCATCGGGTCAGCCTGGAAACCGCTGACAGCGGAATAGAGCATCAGCCTCAGGGCATCGAGCCGCGCCTTCATCTCGCCGATGTAGGTCTGGCGCATCGAGTCCTTGGTACGATTCCGCTCCTTGAGGTAATTCACCACGTGTTCGTAGATGCCCTGCATGGTACCGAGATAGTTGAAGCTGAACCCGAGGTTGATCTTGCCGAGCCAGTCGTTGCCGAGAAAGTCACCCGGCTGGCCGAGGATGTCCTCTTCCGGAACAAACACCTCCTTGAACTCGATGACCGGGCTCACGCAGGCGCGCACGCCGGAAGGGTCCCAGAACTCCTCCTTGATGGTTACGCCGGGGTGGTCGCTGGGAATCATCACGGTGAGATCGCGCTCGGTCTTCTCGTCGATCACCATCACCCACATCCATTCCGAGGCGCTGGCATTGGTGGCGTAGTGCTTGATGCCGCTGACCATGACGCCGCCATCGACGTGCTTGGCGTCGGTGAGCATGCGGCCGGTGGCTACATGCATGGTGGGTTCGGACCCCGCCCCCGGCAGCAGAGCGGCACGCTCCCGGGTCGGTTCGAGATATTTCTCCTTCTGCGTTTCGTTGCCGAACGCGTGGATCATCTGAACGCAATTGTTGTGGACCTGGTAGCAGTGACCCGTGGCCGGATTGACCTTGGCGATGTTCTCCGTGACCAGGAAGAAGGAGAGCGGATCATCCTGTTCGCAGCCGAAACCGAGCCCGCCGTACGCTTTCGGCGCCGCCGCCAGCAGCAGACCCTCCCTGTGCAGGTCGAGGATATCCTCCTTCGGCATGATCGCCGGACCGTCGTATTCATTGGCACGCGGAGCGAACCGCTCCCTGGCCATGGTCTCGACCTTGTGCGCCAGTTCGCGCTGTGCTTCCGTAAGCCTGAAAAGTTCCATGCGTCCGTTTTCTCCGTGTATCGGCGAGGGACCCGGGTCCGACAATCGGTCCCGCGGGTCAGATCGGTATCTGTACGGTGCCCTGCACGCTATCGCCCTCCAGGATCACCAGCAATTCCGTGAACTGCCGCCGATCACTGCTCTCGTCGACCGTGGCCCGATACTCACCGCTGAAGGTGGGTACGCCGTTGCGATCGATGGCGAAGGTAGCCGTGACCTGACATTCCCCGTCGGCACGCTCAACCCGGGGATTGCCGATGACATGAACCGTCGGCTCCAGGCGGGCCGGCGGGTGCGAAATGCTGCGTAAGGCCAGCTGTTTTTCGTCGTCATTGACGATATGCAGCACGCCGTCACGCTGGTAGTTCTTGCGGCACTGCACCCGGTACTTTGACGGCGTGGCAAAGAGTGACAGCAACCCGTCGTAATCAAAGCGATCACAGGCGGAAGTGAACTGGTACAAGAGCTGTACCGCCGGATCCGCTACGGCAGAGGGTTTGTTCGCACTCATGGCTGTATCTACCCCTGCCCCATGTAATGGTTCCAGCCGTCGCGGAAGCCGCGCATCGACTGCTCGTTTTCCCAATCATCCTCGAGACCGTTCTCCAGCCCGCGGGCTGCCAGCACCGGCGCTCCGCAATCCGCCTTCATGCCCATCTGCACCCACTCAAGCTGCCGCGCATCGTCCGAACCGAACAGACCGCCAGGCCCCCAGGTGATGGTGAACGCTTTGGCGCGCTTCTCGTTCATCTCCCGGGTGGCGGTGGATTTCGGGGCCAGCAGCCACATGGTGACCTGCATACGATCCACGTTCAAAGGCTCGATCTGGCGAATAGCGAACATGTCCCCGGAAGCGTTGTAGTGCACCGTGATGTTCGGAAAGATCGCCATGTAGCGATTCGTTGTACGCGCGGCGAGCGGCCGGCTCTCTTCCCAGTCGATGGAACCGTGGTGACCGAGCGTGCGGGCACAACCCTCCATGCGCGCATCCTTGGGCAACCCGAAAGCCTCGAACATGGCGCCGTGGACATAGGGCACGTGGTAGCCATCCATGGTGTTGTCGATCAGCAGCTTCCAGTTGGCGGCGATGTCGTATTTGTAGGTGTCCACCATCACCAGTTCTTCGCCGTCGGCGGCGGTGGCGTAGGGGATGAAGTCGGCCGCTGGTCCCAGATATTCCTCAATGGGCATCACATCCGGGTTCAGGCTGCCGAAGATCATGCCGTTGTAATTGGCCACCCGCGGCATGGAGACAAGACCGAACTCCTCCTTCTTGAACCAGGCGCCGTAGGCCTCCTGCTGCGGCACCTTTACCAGGTCACCCTGGGCGTTGTACTCAAAGCCGTGGTAGGGGCACTTCAGGGTATTGCCCTTGCAGTTGCCCTCCGCCTCGATCGCCACCAGGCTCGCGCGGTGGCGGCAGGTGTTGAACAGCACCCGCACTTCGTTGTCATCGCCGCGCATCAGAATCAGCGGCTGGCCGATGATGGTCTTGGTGACGTAGTCGCCGGGATTGGGCACCTCGGTCTGATGACCGATCAGCACCCAGACCTTGGCGAAAATGCGCTGTTTCTCCTGTTCGAAGATCTCGGGGTCGGTATAGATTTTCCGGTCGGTAAAGCCGTCCGGGCGTTCCTGCATGATCTTTTCGACTGCTTTCATCGCGACTTCCTCCTGGCCCGTCTGGGTGAATCAGGCCTTTTTCCAGGTTAGTGGATCAAACCCCGCCATCTGCCGGATCGCTTCGAGCATCTCCGGCCCGGTCTCCTCCAGCGCTTCGCACTCCTTTTTGCGCCCGTCGGGCTGGTAGGGGGCCCGGCAGACGTGGATCCGCTCATGGTATGACTTCTTGATGACGGTTTCACCGTCGTCGAGATCATTCCAGGTCACCACGTCGTTGAGCATCTCATCGAGCACCGTGCAGTCCAGTAACAGGGACTTGGCCGCCACGGTACCGCCCCGGGTCACCACATAGGTGGAATTGGGCATCATGCTGTAGCGCTGGTGAACGGCGCCGTCCAGGGTATCGACCAGGATCGGCATCTGCACGTTTTCCTTGGCCTTCAGCTCCCGGGCGCGGGCGCGCTTGTCGTCCATGCTGGTGTGCGGCGGAATGCCGGAACCGGGATGCGCCTCGCGGGTGTAGACGAACACGAAGGCCACTTTGTCGCCGTACTTCCGGTACAGGCCGTTCAGGGACGGACTGGTGGCGTTCAGGTTGCTCATGATGGGCGGGTCGGTAATGCTGCCGAAACAGATGCAGACCGGCTGCTTGCCGCGAAACGACGCCAGGCTGAAGCTGCCGCCGTCCAGCAGTTCGCCGCTGACATCCGGCGCCTCGCTGCCGAGCGGCACCATCTGGCGGAATCCTTCCGCCAGCTGACCCAGCAGCGGCGGCACCCCGCCCGGTTCGGCCACCCAGAGGTTCATCGGTCCTTCCGGCGGCGGCGGGAAATTGTAGGCCTGTTCCGCGTCACTCATATTGCTCTGGCTCATGGTCGTTCCTCTCCTGAATTTAAAGTGTGCCGCCATCACCCCGGAAGGGCGAAAATCTCCTCGACACTGAACCGCCGGCTGATCACGCCGTGGTCGTGACAATAGTCGATGATGGCATCGATGCTGCGCCGATTCTCCGTCACGCTGTAGTGATCCGGAAACAACCCCAGGGATTCGAGCAGTCCGGTGCCGATGCCCATGTGGTCCCCCGGCCCCTCTTTGGTCAGTTCGCGGTGATAGTGCTGCCGGGCGGCGCGGAACGCCGCCAGAAGCTCCGCCGGCAGTTCGGGGTGCGCATCCACCACGCTTTTCTTAAGGGTGATGAGGGTGTTGATCGGGAAAATTCCGGTCGCCCGGACAAAAGACTCGATCTCGCCGTCGCCGTCCTGGAACAGCCGCCGGGTGCGCTCGGTTGTCGGCGCGCCGCCACCGGGCGAGATCAACGCATCGATCTCGCCGTTCTCCAGCGCCGGCACCGGCCGCATCTGCGGCCCATCGAACAACTGGTTCGACAGTCCGGGCAGCGTTTCCACCCGGAAGCCGTCGCCGCGACCGTAGTCCAGACCTTTAAGGAAGGGGTCGTCGGCGTCCTCCACCCAGGTCACCTCCCGCACCGGCACACCGTGGTGGTGTTCCAGAATGCCGCGCAACCAGGCTGCCGGGTTGTAGCCGAAACCGAGCACCCCGACCCGCTTGCCGACCAGGTCACCGGGCCGCTCGATACCGGAGTTGATGTTCACGGTGATGCCGAGCTGCGGAAAGAAGCGGCTGGGAAACGCCGGAATCGCGGTCAGCGGCTTGCCGTGGTCCAGGGCGATCAGGTAGTGCGAGAACGCCTGCTCCGCGATGTCGTAGGAGATTTTGGTGACCATGTCGTGGAACAGCGGCCACGGCAGCTCCCCCATGCCGGAGAACTCGATGTCGAATCCCGGCACCGTCACCGTCTGGTCGAGCAGATAGCGGGTGTCGTAGCGTCCCGCGGTCGGATAGGTGAGGGTGGTCGTCATGCGGCCGCTGCCAGGGCGCTCTCCAGAAAGCGGGGCTCGGACCAGGCAGCGATGTCGATCCGCTCGTCCAGCAGCTTGTGCTTCAGCAGATAGTCCTGGGTCTGGTTCAGCGTGGCGACGGCGGAGGGCGACAGCTCCGGCACCAGCGTCTCGTGCACATCCGCCCCGTAACCCAGGCGGATGGATTCCGGCCGCACGGCGAGATTTTCGGCATGAATCGCCACCACATCCTCGGCGTGGCTCTTGGCCCACTCGGCGGCCATCAGGGTCACGTCCACCACCGCCTGCACCGCCTCGGGGTGGCGCTCCACCAGCGGGGTACTGACGGTGAAGGTGCTGATCCAGTCATCCTCCGGCGCCGGGCAGAGATCCTCCACCAGCCGCACATCGGTGCGGGCCGACAGCTCTCCGGCGTAGGGCAGGAAGGAGAACATGCCGTCGATCTCCCCGCC
>JAYZWP010000252.1:0-7112 GCA_036142245.1 Pseudomonadota bacterium
AGCGGCGGGCCTCGCGCCCAACGATCACCTTCATCGCCAGTTCAGTATTGCCATCATCCTGCAGCCGCAGATCGTAGGCCGCGACGTTGACCTGCAGGTTGCGGGTGCCCAGGTCGTCCGGCAGCCAGCGCCAGCGCTCCAGGTTCAGCGCGATGCGCCGTGCCTGGGCAGACGGGCTGGATTCATTCAGCTGGGCCAGTGTCTTGGGTCCGGCCATGCCGTCCGGTTCCAGGCCGTTGTCGCGTTGAAACTGGCGCACGGCATCGCGCGTTGTTTCGCTGTAGTTGTCTCCGGACTGATCCGGAGCGAGGTACCCCAGCCCGGCGAGTGACCGGTTCAGCCGTGCCACCCGCTCGCCGGTGTTTCCGAACTCCAGCACCGGGCCGCCGGGGACCGATGGCCAGCCGGCGGCTGGGTCATGCTCCGCATGTAACCGTCGCAGCGCTTCGCGTAACGCCGCGTATTGCGGGTGGGGAGGCGCCAGATCGGCCAGGATCTCACCCGGCCGTCCGAGAGCGGCCTGCTCGATGATCCGGGGCAGATCCCGGGCCCGTTGCTGCGCGGCCCAGAGTGGATCCAGGCTGGCCGGATCGACGCGGCCAGATACCAGATCCGCTGCGTGCATCAGGAAGGCATCGGTCAGCAGCAGCTCGAGGTCGACCCGAGTTTCCGTCGCGCCAACCTCTGCGGCGTTGGCCAGCGCGCGGATGAGCGTCAGCCGGTAACGCGCCGGGGCGATGCCATGTTCTTCGGTGGTGGCAAGTACGTCGATCAGTTCCCGTGCGGCGCCGGTCAGACCGCCGGCGTCGATCCACAAGGGGGCGTAGCCGCGTTCGTCGTACACCTTCGTCAGGGTGGCAAGCGTCCGAATCGGACCGCCCTGCACCGGCAGTGCTGCGGCGGGCCGGGCGCCGGAAACGCGCTCACGCAGGACCGCGGCGAGGGACTGCTCGACGTTGTTGGCAGCGGCGAAACCGTTGGCGGTCAGCATCACCAGCGCCAGCGCCCAGACCGGAAAACCGGGACCACTAAACCAGTCAGTCTTCATCTGCCGACTCATATTGCATTCAATTCCAAGGAGGTGATGTCGTCGCGGTGGGTGCCTTCCCGCCGACGGCGGAAACTCGACCGGGCATCAGACACGCGATTGATGATCAGGGTTGCACAAATCTCGGCGGCGGTACGGCGGAACATCCCTGACAGCCTTCACCGTTGCCGACCCACGATCACGTCTCCGTCGGTGGCGGCGCGCTGCCGTTCCAGCGCGGTCGCCGTCCGCTGTTCTTCCGCCGCGCTGCGTGTGCCGCCGACCCAGCGATCCATAACGACGCAGGTGACCAGGTCGCCGGCCACGTTTACCGCCGTGCGGCTCATGTCGAGAATCCGGTCTACCCCCATCAGCAGGGCAAGCCCGGCCGGAGGAATCCCGACGGTGCTCAGCACCATGGCCAGAATGACGATGCCGACGCCTGGCGTCGCGGGCGAGCCGATCGACGCACCGACGGCAACCACTACCAGCAAAGCGAGACCGCCCGCGCCGATTTCGATGCCGAACACCTGCGCCAGAAAAAGGGTCGCCACACCCTGGTACAGGGCGGTGCCGTTCATGTTGATGGTGGCACCCACCGGGATGACGAACTGCGCCACCGATGGCCGCACGCCGAGCTTGTCCTCGGCGGTCTGGATCGACAGCGGCATCACGGCCGCGGAACTGGAGGTGGAGAAGGCGAGCAGCAGCAGTTCGCGGGTACGGGCCAGAAAATCCATTGGCCTGAGCCGACTGACCGCGTAAATGGTCAGGAGATAGCCGCTCAGCAGGACGCTGAGACCAGCGAGCACCGTCGCGACATAGACTGCCATGCCGAGCAGAGCTTCCAGTCCGATCTTGGCCGCCAGTTGCGCCATGAGCCCAAACACGGCGACCGGGGCCAGATGCATGGCGACGCGCACCACCGTCATGCAAACCTCCTGGAGCGAGCCGAGAAACTCCAGTAGCGGACGGGCCCTTTCCGGGGCGGTCATCAACAGGGCGATGCCGAAAATGACCGAGAAAATCACCACCTGCAGCATCTGGTTTTCCACCATGGATGTCAGGGGATTGCTGGGCAGCAGTCCGAGAAGTTTTTCCGGCAATTCACCGAAACTCGGTGGCGTGGCATCGATGTCGGCTACCGGTACGGTACCCAGCGAGGAGCGAATCAGGGTGCTGTCGATGTAGTCGCCGGGCCGCACCAGCAGGGCCAGCTGAATGCCGACGACGATGGACACGGTAGTGGTGCCCAGGAAGAACAGCACCACGAAAACGCCCAGCCGTCGCAACTGCTCGATATTCTCCGTGGCCGCCAGACCGCGGATGATGGAAGCGAAAACCAGCGGCACCACGATCATCTGGATCAAGACCAGGAAGAGCTGACCGGGCAGTGCCAGCCAGTTGCCGAGCGTCGTTGCCAGCTGCGGAGAAACCCACCCGACGGAGGGGCCGAGCAGAACGCCCGTGGCAACGCCCAGGAACATGCCGATAAGTACCTGCAGCCAGAGCCGTCCGGCGACCAGGCGGCTGAGGGCATCGCTCAGGTAGCGCAGTGACCGGGGATGCAGGGTTTCCAGCGAAAGTGAGGGCCAGTCCATCTGGGATGTGTGACGCAGGTTAGGGGATCTCTATATTGCCTTGCCGCGGCGGCAGGATGGTGCCCCGCATCGGCACGACGTGGCTGTTGGGGCGTGCACGTCTGCATCTGGATGCGCCGGGTAACATCGGGAGGGTGACATAGAATCGGGACGAGCGCAGCGCTACGGCGCTGTTTTTGGAACCCGCCGCCGCTGCTGAGCAGTTTGCGGCGGCGGTCGCAAGCGAAGGGAGGGGGCAGTGCTCAGAGCCGCGCTATTTGAGGAGACGCAAGAGAAACCGCACCTCGGCGGCGAGGAAGTCATCGACCTGTGGCGGCAAAACGGCAACGGCTGGATCTGGCTCGATCTTGACGACGAACCGGCTGACGCGGAACGCGAGTTGCTGAAAAACCATTTCGGTATCAGCGATCTGGCCATCGATGACGCGCAGCGGCCGCGCCATCCGCCGAAGCTCGAATTCTTTACCGGGTACTTTTTCCTGTTACTGCGCCGCTTCGACGTCGCCGAACCGGGCGAGGCGCCGGCCTTCGTGCAGCTCGCTTTTTTCGTTGGCGAGCGGTTTCTGGTCACCCGGCGTCACAAACGTGCCCCCAGCATCGATGGCACCTGGGAAGCGATGTGCCAGGGCGGGATCGAGGCGGGTCGGGGGCCGGCGCACATCTGCTACAAGGTGATACGGCGCATGATCGACCGTTACACGCCCATCGTCCTCGAAGTGGAAAAACGGATCGACGAGTTGGAAGAGGAGATGCTCAACAACCCGCGTGACGCGCTGCTTTCCGAACTGATGGCGCTGAATCGCAACCTGAAGAATCTGCGTCGTATCTTCTCCTACCAGCAGGGGCTCATGGAGGACCTGCGCGACAGCGAGTTCAGCCTGATCACCGGCCATGTCAAGCACGAGTTCCACGACGCCTACGAACACATGGAGCGTCTGGCGAGCCTTTCCAATCTGTATCAGGAGATCGTGGTGGACATGATGAACGGCTATCTGTCCCTGGCTTCGCACCGGCTGAATCAGATCATGAAAGTCCTGACCATCGCGACGGTGATTTTTCTGCCTTTGACGCTCATGGTCGGAGTCTACGGAATGAACTTCGAGAACATGCCGGAGTTGAATGCCCGCTATGGCTACTACGTGCTCCTGACCATCATGGGATTTACCGCGACAGGACTGCTGATGCTGTTCCACCGTTTGCGGTGGCTCTGATGCGTATCACGCTCGCCGTCTGTCTGCTGCTGTTGGCGGTCCGGGCGACGGCGAGCGTACCGGATGCGCTGAACTTCGAAGCGGGCTGGTGGAATGCCTGGGTGACGGAGAATCCCGAACCGGGTGCCCGCCACGATGAACTGATCGCCACCCTGCGCGACCGGGTTGCCGCCCTGCCAGAGGACCGCCAGTTGCGCGGTTACCAGTTACTGAACCGTCTGGAGTTGCAACTGCGCCGCATCGAGGCGGGCAAGGGCAGCGCTGAGCCGCTTGTACCGGACCCGGTCGAGGTGCTCTCCGGCGATGCGGTGGGCTGGTCCGCGTGGCTGGCGCGGGAGCGCGCGCGGCGCAGTTACGCGGCGATGCGCGACACGGCCCGCGCGGAATCTGACCGGACCGCCAATGCAGCCGCCCGGGCACGGCACCGCTACGAAACCCTGCTGCTGGATTTTCGGCGGGACACCGCGCCGGTGGCGCAGCGGCTGCTGGATGGTATCGAATTGATGACGGCTCGTGCCTACTGGGCATTGCAGGAGCAGCTCGCGGCGCAAGCGCTGACCACCGCGAACGGTGCGCAGGAGTGGGTGGAGCGTCTGGCGGAGGAGGTGGAGGACCTGCGTCGGCGCCTGGAGTCGGGTGGGGCGGTCGATCCGACGGATGGGGAGGCCGCCGTGGAGGCGGCGCGTAAAACGTTCGCCGCGGCCGTGATGCAGCGGGAGAAGTTGGCGGCGTGGCCGGAGGCGGCGGCTCAACTCAGCCAGGAGCAAGTGCGGTTGTTGGAACAGCAGGCGTTGCGGGCGGTAGTGGCTGAGACGCTTGCCCGGACCATGCTGTTGCAGGCGCAATCGACGGTTGATGCGGCGCTTGTGAGCAAGGGCGGTGCCGCGAAAACCGCGGCCTGGCAGCGGCTGGAGGCCCGGAGTTCGGAGCTGAGTGGCATGGCGGAGCTGGCGGCCGACTGGCGCGCCGCGAGCCGGCTGGAGCGGGCTGAAGCGGAGACCGCGCTGTCCGCGCAACTGGATGCCCCGGAACCGGCGATCCTGCTGGGTGACCTGCAGGTGACCCGGGACAGGCTGCGGGAGGCGGCGGCGACACTGGCTGTGGTGGATCGGCTGGAGCTGGAGGTCGCTCTGACCCGCGCCCTGCATGACGAGGTCGCTGCCACGCAACAGGCGGCGCCGGCCGGCATCACCCACTGGGCTCGGGCGGCTGGCCGTGTCGCAACCGGCAGCTACCAGGCGTTACGGGATCTGGGCGACGTGCGGCTGTTCAGTCTGCAGGACACACCGGTCACCATCGGTTCGCTGCTGCAATTGCTTCTGGTGCTGTTTGCGGCCTGGTGGGTATCGCGTATCGTCCAGACCGCGATGACGCGGGTGGCGGCGCGCCGCAACACCCTCAACCCCGCCTCCTTGTATGCCATGGAGCGGGTGATCCATTACGCCATCCTGGCGTTGGGATTTTTCATCGGTCTGTCCGTCATCGGCCTCAACCTGAGCAGTTTCGCCATCGTGGCCGGTGCCCTGGGTGTCGGTATCGGGTTCGGCCTGCAATCGGTATTCAACAACTTCATCTCCGGGCTGATCATCCTGTTCGAGCGCAGCCTGAAGGTAGGCGATTTCGTCGAACTGGGCAGCGGCGTGAGCGGCGAGGTCAAGGAGATCAATGTGCGCAGTACCCTGATCAATACCAACGACAATATCGACGTGCTGGTGCCGAACAGCGAGTTCATCTCCAGCCAGATGATCAACTGGACCCTCAACGAGGCGGTGCGGCGGATCCATGTTTCTTTCGGGGTCGCCTACGGCTCCGACAAGGAGAAGGTGAAACAGGCCGCTCTGGACGCCGCGCAGATGACGCCCCATACCCTCACCGGGGTCGCCGGTCGGGAGCCACAGGTGTGGCTGGTGAATTTCGGCGACAGCAGTCTCGATTTCGAGTTGGTGGTCTGGGTTAAGCCGGAAGCGGTGAAGCGGCCCTCGAAAGTCAACGCCGAATACCTGTGGCATATCGAAACCAAGCTCGGCGAGTACGGCATCGAGATTCCGTTCCCGCAGCGCGACCTACACCTGCGCAGCCTGTTCGGAGAACGCGACCAGGCTGCCCTGGACCTTTATCGGGGCACGGGCGGCGCTTCCTGAGCGCGCGGCTTGATTCAACCGTCTCAGTTCTTTTCCAGTGCGGTTGCACGGTCGCCGGGGAGGCGTACACTGCCGGCGGGCCGGCCGCGCAGCCGGTTCAATAACGACGACACCGACAGGAGGAGACATCCATGGATTATCAGGTCATTGATTCTGACGGCCACATTCTGGAGCCGCGCGACCTGTGGGAGCAGTACGGCGACCCGAAATACCGCGACGAGTTACCCCGCATCGAACGGCGCAATGGCCAGGAAGTGTTCGTGATTGACCCGGAGCACGTGCTGGAAACCGGATTCGGCTTGAGTTTTGTCGGCGCCATGGGTTCCCGGGAAGAGGGTGGCGCGCTCACCGACCGCGGCGATTACGACGAGATCGGGCGCGAGGGCGGCTGGAATCCGCACGCGCGCATCAAGGACATGGATCGCGAGGGGATCGACGCCGCTTTTCTGTATCCGAGCCTCGGGCTGTTTCTGAGCCCGGTCAGGGATCCGAAACTGGCGGCGGCGGGCTGCCGGGCCTACAACCGCTGGCTGGCCGATTACTGTGGGGAGTATCCGGAGCGGTTATTCGGGATCGCCATGTTGCCGTTCCAGTCCATCGACGTGGCGATTGAGGAGTTGCGTTTCGCCCGAGAGGAACTCGGATTTCGCGGCGCGTTCGTGCGGCCCAATCCGCAGCACGGGCGGCTTTTGCACGATCCGGCCTATGACCCCTTCTGGGCCGTGGCCCAGGATCTGGATGTTGCCATCGGCATCCATGAGGGCGCTGCCGGCGGTCAGCCGGCGCTGGCGGTGGATCGGTTCGAGAGTTTCGCCGTCAAACATCTGGTTAGCCACACCATGGAGATGATGGCGGCGGCGGCCAGTGTCATCATGTGCGGCGTGTGCGAGCGTTTTCCCGATCTGCGTTTCGGCTTCATGGAAGCGAGCGGCGGTTGGATGGCCGGCTGGCTCGACCGCATGGACCGCCACTACACCGACAAGGGGATGAACGACACGCCGATCGAGCATATGCCGAGCGAAATTTTCCGCCGGCAGTGCTTCATCGCCTTCGAACCTGTGGAAAACTGTTTGAAGGATGTGGCCGAGTACATCGGCCCGTCGAACATTCTCTGGGCCACCGACTATCCGCAT
>JAYZWP010000253.1:0-3685 GCA_036142245.1 Pseudomonadota bacterium
GGGTTCATCCATGTGCCGCATCCTGCTGCAGGATGGCTTTTCGGTCCTCGGCTACGACATTGATCCCGAGCGGATCAGCGCCATGGTGGACGAGGGTATCGAGCCACGCACCTCGGCAGCGGCGGTCGCCTCGGACTGCACCATTGTGCTGTTGTCATTGCCGGACTCTCGCGCCTCCGAAGCGGCCTGTCTGGGTCCGGACGGGATACTGGCTGCCGACAACCCCGACCTGCTGGTAATCGAGACGACCAGCGGCTATCCCGACGCCACTCTGGCCATCGCCGCCGAACTGGCGAAGCAACGGATGCGCATGGTGGACGCCGCCATCACCGGTGAGGTGGGCGGAGCCATTGCGCTGCCGCAGCGGGCCCTCACCTGGTGCGTCGGCGGTGCGGATGCGGACGTCGCCGAAGCCCAACCCCTGCTGGAGCGCATGTCGCGCTATTTCTTCCATGTTGGCCCGCTGGGGTCAGGGCAGATCGTCAAGATGGTGAACAACATGGCCGGGGCGGCGGCGGGCATCGCCACCATGGAGGGTTTGCTGGCGGCGGCGAAACACGGCATCGACGTGAAAGCCGCGGCCCGGGTGCTCGACAAGGGGACCGGCATGAACTTCTTCGTCCGCAACGCGGACATGATGTTCGCGGATGACGGTCCCAGGCGGGGAGGATTCCAGATCGGTCTCATGACCAAGGACCTGCGCCACATGTCGAAATTCGCCCATGAGTGCGGCGTGCCGAGCCTCATGACCGACCAGGCGTTCCATATCTTCGAACTGTTCACCCGCCAGGTCGGCTACGACGCCGACATCCTCAGCCAAGCCGAAATCATGCAGCAGTGGGCCGGCGTGACGTTCCGCGGCAAGCCGTTGGAGTAGAACACACGATGGCGCTACAGCGATCCCTCGTGCGCGTGGGTTTGAATCACAACCTCAACAGGAGAAGTCAGCAGTGACCGACAACGTCTATCGGGGCCTCAAGGACCGGGTCGTCATCATCACCGGAGGGGGTCAGGGTATCGGGCGGGCGTACGCCCACCATTTCGGCGCCCAGGGTGCAATTCCGGTGATCGCCGAATACAACGCCGAGAAGGGAGAGGCCGTCAAGCGGGAGGTGGAACACGCGGGTGGTAAGGCACTGGCGATACAGACCGACGTGGCCGACATCAACTCCGCCACTGCCATGGTGGACAAGACGTTGAGCGAACTGGGCCGCATCGACTGTCTGATCAACAACGCCGCGGTGTTCTCCCAGATCACCATGGCGCCGTTCTGGGAACTACCGGTAGCGGAGTGGGAACGCGCCGTGCAGGTCAACGTCAACGGCGCCTTCTACTGCTCCCGCGCCGTCGTGCCGGCGATGCAGGAACGCAAGTGGGGGCGCATCATCAACGTCTCCTCCGCCACCATGCTGATGGGGCGAGAGAACTACCTGCACTACATCACCACCAAATCCGCCATGGTAGGCATGACCCGCGCCATGGCGCGGGAACTGGGCAACTGGAACATCACCGTGAACACCTTCTGGCCGGGCGTGACCAAAACCGAAGTGGAGCGACCCTCGGTGCCCAACGAGCTGTTCGAACGCATGACCGCCCAGCAGTCCATCAAGCGGCTCACCGAAACGAGTGACCTAGCCAAGGGGGTGATGTTCCTGTGCTCGGATGATGCCGACTTCATCACCGGTCAGAGCCTTCAGGTCGACGGCGGAATGACGTTTATATAAACATGGAGATCAATTAGTTATATAAGAATACTAATGTTATTTATCATTTTGTCTTAACGTCCCCGGGCAGCGCGTTTCACGGGCCCGGGGCGTTCCACCCTATCCCTCGGGCCACCCCCTGCCCGGGCTGTGTTGCGCCCGTTTTTCGCAGCGAGAATTTCCCACCCGCGGACCTGCGCGGCATGACGCAGCACATGATCCGGCGCCACCGCCACGGGCCGACCCACGGCTTCCAGTAGCGGCAGGTCGTGACGCGAGTCGCCGTAGGCGGTGACCTCCGCCCACTCGATACCCAGACGACCACGCGCCGCCGCCACCAGGGTCAACTTGCCGTTTCCAAAAGGATGGCGCAGCGGAGGCTTGTCAGTCAGACGGCCGCCGTCGAGATCACACAGAGTGCCGACAGCCTCGTCCGCGCGCAAAACGTGCGCGATGGCGTCGGCCAAAAACTGAGAAGTGCCGCTCAGCAGCATGATCCGGTCGCCCCTGGATTGATGCTCCTGCAACCGGTCCAGCACCTCAGAACGCCACAACGGCGCCAGTTCCCTGGTGACGAACTGCGCCGCCCAGTGGGACACCTCGTCCAGCCGCAGGCCGTTCAGGTACGCCTTGTTCTTGACCCAAACCGCCGGACCAAACCGCCTCCGCCATCGCGGTACGAAGGCCAGCCACGACACCAACTGACGGTACCCCAGGTGACGTTGAGCCAACAGGTGGCGAATAAAACGCCTTTCAGAACTCGGGTGAGGCAGCAGGGTCCCGTCGATATCGAAGACCGCCAGGTGTCGGGTCAAGAGGCGTTCCCGTTACGCCGCGCCTCGGCGGTCACCATGAATTCCCACAGCACCGGCAGACCCCGGATCACGCACAGCACGGCGCACAGCAGCACCAGCCCGAGTGTTACCCCTTCCGCCACACCCCCCCACTGACGCCACACCGGCGGCAGCAGCGGAGCGAGCGCATGGACGAGTGCCAGCCAGCAGAAGGTGACCGCCTTGATCACAGCATAGAAAATCCGCATGAACCGTCCGCCGACCAGCCACCGGCTGAGGCGCAACTGCACGGTGTCAAAGGGTTGCTGCCCGGTGCGGGCGGACTCCGTGGAACGGATGGTATCCACCACGGTGCCGCGAATCACGAACAACAACGGGACCCAGAGCGGTACCCAGTCGAGATCGGCAAACACGATCCACAGCACGTACTCCACGACCCGGTCCGAGGAAATGTCGAACCAGGCACCAAAAGCGCTGGTTTCCTGCCGCTTGCGGGCCACGTAGCCATCGAATCCGTCACTGGCGAACACGAGTATGAGCAACGGCACCGTCAGCAACTGCCACCAACCGGCGACCAGATAGATCACCGCCACCACCATGCCGAGCAATAGCAGCCGGCTTGCGGTAATCAGATTGGCCAAACCGCTCGCGGCGCTGCAGCGCTCGGACCGATACAGATAGGAAACGGCATGCTCAGCGTTGTGGACCACGACTCATGATGCGGCCCACCTGTCGGCTCAGTGCTACCAGCTTGCCTTCCGAGTCCCAGATCTCACCGTCCTCCTCGAAAAAGCCATTGATGATGTAGCGGTTGCGAAAACGGCCACGCAACATGCCCGGTGCCGGCAGGTCGCGAACGTGCACTGTGAGTTCCAATGTAGGGGCGGCGCCCACCATGCCCAGCACGTTGAAGAAGGGCGGCGGCAACGCATCGGCGTAGAACATCATGGCGATAGGGTCCGGATCGCGGCCGTCGGCCAGGCCGGTCCAGACCTTGAACCGGGCGAACTCGCCCTGCTCCCGACGCGCCCAGGCAGCAGAATCCGGCGTCAGGCGCAGATCGATATGGTTGTGGATTTCAAACGCCGGCCCCATCGCATCGGCCATATTGATGCACTCGTCCGGCGGCTCCATGTCCGGGGGTTGCTCCTCCACGCGGGTGGGCCCCTCGGCGTCGCCCAGATCCGT
>JAYZWP010000254.1:0-2920 GCA_036142245.1 Pseudomonadota bacterium
CGCGCGCTGCGCCATCCTCGGCTACGGTGGAATCGGCAAGGAGATCGCCCGGCTGGTGCGAACGCTGGGCGCCACGGTCATCGCCCTGAACACCAGCGGGAGAACCGACGATCCCGCAGAGGCCTGCTACCGGCTCGCCGAGCTGACCGAAGCGGTGGCACAGGCCGATGTGATCTTCTGCTGCCTGCCACTGACCGACCTCACACGCGGCTGTATCGGTCGCGAGGCTTTTGCCGCGATGCGGGAAAACGCAGTGTTCCTGAGCCTCTCGCGGGGGGAGGTCATTGATGAAACCGCCCTGTTCCAGAAACTCCGCGACTGTCCCGACTTCAACGCCGGCATCGACGCCTGGTGGGTGGAACCGGTCCGCCACGGCCGATTCGAGACCCGGCATCCCTTCCTCGAAATGCCGAATGTCATCGCGTCACCCCACAACTCGGCGGTGGTACCGGGGTCCATGGACAATGCCTGCCGGGTCGCCGTAGCCAACCTGAAAAATTACCTCACCGGCGGCCCGGTGACCGGCATCGCCCGTTCCGCGGACTGGCTATCGCAGGGCTGAGGGAGGCTTCGGCCCTCTCGACATTTCCTGTACGGGGCAGGAGGTCTCGGCAGTCACCAACAAACCGCACATCGTTGATTTATGGAACGCGGGGGCAGGCTGGCACCGCAGAGCGGCGAGCGGAAAAAGCGCCGCAAAAGACGCTGTTCAGAGGCTTCCCTGGCGAAACTGCGATCCATGCGGAGTTTCCACCTGCATACCCACCTGGCCACGGGGGCGGCCACCGGGGCGCGCAGGAACTCAGGCGGCGAAGCGCTCCTGCGCGAAGCTGACACGCGCCCGGGTGTCCCAGGCCGGGTCTGCTTCCCGTTCGACGATGTCCAACCGATGGATCAGACCGGCACGGTTGGCGAGCTGGATGCTGAGACCCGGCCGGGCGTTCATCTCCAGCATCATGGGTCCCTGGTCACGGTCGAATACGAAGTCGACGCCGAGATAGCCGAGACCACTGATTTCGTAGCACGATGCGGCCAGACTCAGCAGACGATGCCATTCCGGCACCTCGAACCCGGTCAGGGGCGCAAACGTATCGGGGTGCTCGTCGACCGGGTTGTTACCCTGAATGGCCCGTATGGTTCGCCCCGTTGCCAGATCTATCCCCGCGCCTACCGCGCCCTGATGCAGATTGGCCTTGCCATCGGAGCGACTCGTCGGCAGCCTCAGCATCGCCATCACCGGCACGCCGCGGAACACCAGCGTCCGCACATCGGGGACCCCCCCGTAACTCACCGATTCGAACTGCGGCGCCACCTTCACACGATATTCGACCAGGACCCGATCCGGCTGGCCACCCAGGCTGTACAGGCCGCTGAGGGTATTGGAGACGTGGTGGCCCAGGGCATCGAGGTTCAGCGGCGCACCGCTCGCCTTGATGAACCACTCCCGGCGCCGCCCGGCGATCACCAGAATGCCGTTGCCGCCACTGCCGTGCACAGGTTTGAGGACGAAGTCGTGCCGCCCTTCGAAAAACTGTGACAGATGAGGCACCTGCCACTGAAATTCGATCACCGCGTAAAGTTCCGGGACCGCGATCCCGGCCTCCTGAGCCAGAATCTTGGTCCGCAGCTTGTCGTCCACCCGTGGATAAAACCGGCGCGAGTTGTAGGGTGCGATGTAGCGCAGATTGCGGCCGTTCATACCGAGTACGCCGGCCCTGCGCAACTCGCGGAAACCCATCAAGGCGCGTTCTCCCGCATGGCAGCGAAACGGCGCAACTCCGTCAGCCTGAAACCGGAGTAGCGTCCCAGCATGAGTAACACCGCCAGGACCACCAGTACCAGTTCCGGAAACGCAAGAAACAGATACTCCACCAGCGGCTGGCTGGTCGCCAGATACCCGAGTATCGCCGCCACCAGACTGCCGCCAGCGCGCATGACGGCGTCCTTCCCCCCGGTTTCTTCCCAGACCAGTGACATGCGCTCGACCACCATGGCCAGGATGATGATCGGCAGCAGCGATGCCGACAGACCAACATGCCAGCGCATCCGGTAGCCGACCACATCTACCAGCAGCATCAACAGCAGCACCACCGTGACCACCACCGCGAGACGCGGCACCAGCATGAGCTGCAGGCGTTCCAGGTAGAACCTGACCAGCAACGCAATCGCGATGATGCCGATGAACAGCAGCACGCCGCTCAGCAACTGAGTCTCGCGGAAGGCGATGGCAATGAGAATTGGCGCGAAGGTGCCGAAGGTGTGTAATCCGACGATGTTTCTTAGCACGACGATCAACAGCGCACCCAGCGGAATCGTCAACATGATGGCGTACACCGATTGGGTTTCCGCCGGCAGATCGAGCAGTGACAGCCGGGCGAGGCCCATCCCACCGTTCGCCAGCCGTGAATCGAGCAGGGCGACGAATTCCAACGGCATGGCCGCCACGCTCACCTGCACCTGCACCCGGCGCGCGCCCTCCGCTTCCAGCAACGGGGGAGCATCGTAGCTCCAGACGAGAAACCGGCTGGAATCCACCCGATCCCCGCTCACCGGGTCCAGCATCAGCCACTGTCTGCCGTTGTGTACTTCGAGCCGAATCGCCAGGGGCGCCTCTTTACGCTCCTCGGAAAGATCGACCCCGTGCACCACCCTGGCCGCGATACGGGCGCCGCTGAGAATCAGCTTGGCTGCCTGCGCCCGGGATTGGGGGGTACGGCCCCCATCGACAAACAGGTTGATTCCACCGACTTCGTCGGCCTCGTCAATAAGTTCCAGCACCCGCTGGGCGAAGGAGAGAACGTCGGCGGAGGTCTGCCTCACTTCCGCCACGATCCCGGCCAGGGCCGTCGCCTGGGGTTCCTCGAGTTGTGGATAGGGCGGTGGCGCAGGTGGCGGTGCGGAAGGCGCGCCTGACGAACTT
>JAYZWP010000255.1:0-3742 GCA_036142245.1 Pseudomonadota bacterium
TACTGATAGTCACCCACGGGTAATGAGGAAATGTGGACCAAGCCGTCCACCAGATGCTCGGGAATGGTGACGAACAGCCCAAAGGCGGTGACGCCGCTGATAACGCCAGCAAACTCCTCCCCTAAATGACGCTGCATGAAGCGGGTCTTGTACCACGCCAGTACGTGACGGCTCGCCTGTTCCGCCCGCTGCTCGGTCTGCGAACACTGCATGGCAAGTTGCGCCATCTGCTCGTCGTCGTAGGTGAACGAGCCGGACTTGCGACCATGCAGCAGATGGACGATACCTCGATGCACCAACAGGTCCGGATAACGCCGAATCGGTGACGTGAAGTGACAGTACTGTTCCAAAGCGATGCCGAAATGGGACTGTTCCTGCTCGGTGTATACCGCTCGCTTCAGACTGCGCAGAACCGCCATTTCGACGATGTTCTCGTGCGGCGTGCCGACAACCGCCTCGAGTACCGCGCGCAGGTCCGCCGCATCCGGCGTTTCCCCGCCCTCCAGGGTCAAGCCGAATTCCATCAATAACTGTCGCAATCCCCGTAGTTTTTCCGCATCCGGCCTGTCGTGAACCCGATAGAGCGTCGGTAACTCGTTCTCGGCGAGAAAGTTCGCTGCCGCCCGGTTTGCCGCGATCATGCACTCCTCGATGATGGTATGGGCAGTCGCCCGGGGTCGGGGCTGGATGTTCAGGATTTCGCCGTCGTCGTCTGTCACGATCTGCGGTTCGGGCAGCTCGAACTCCAGCACACCGCGCGCCGTTCTGGCGCTTTGCAGTGCGGCATGGAGTCCGTTCAAAGCATTGAGGCGCTCCGCGATCGGCTCAGGAAACTCCATGTCGCCGTCCAGAAATTGCTGCACGGCGGTGTAGGTCAGGCGCGCGTGGGAGCGGATGACGCCGCGGTGAAACTGGTACTCGCGGGTCTCGCCATACGGGTTGATCAACATGTCGCATACCAGACAGAGGCGATCCTCATCCGGTCGCAGTGAACAGAGATCGTTCGACAGTTGTTCCGGAAGCATCGGGATGACACGCTTCGGGAAGTACGCGGAAGTGCCGCGGAGTTGCGCTTCCTGATCAATGGCACTGCCCGGCTTCACGTAATGACCGACATCCGCGATGGCGACCAGCAAGCGCCATCCACCATTCTCCTTGCGACAGAACGCCGCATCGTCGAAATCCCGGGCGTCCTCCCCATCAATGGTGACAAAAGCGAGTTCTCGCAAGTCCCGGCGCCGGCGCCGTTCGGCGGCACCAACCCGTCCCGGCAACTGGTCAACTTCAGCCAGGACTGCCGCCGTCCAAACCTCAGACAATTCGTACTCTTGCACCACCGATGCGATCACGGTATCCGGATCCTGAGGGTCCCCCAGCGCCACATCGAACTGCGCAACCGGTTCCTGGTGTTTTTCGGGATACTGTGTCAAATGGGCGCGGATCAGCTCGCCTTCGTTCACTTTCGAGTGACGCGGCACACGCAGCATGACAGCGTCCCCATAGCGTGGATCGTTCGGCACCAGAATCCAGCCGCCGCCGCGGCGCTCCACACGTCCGATCAGCGGTTGGTCACCGCGACTCAACAACGTCTCGACCCGGCCGCTCAGCCGCCCCAGGTGGTCCTCACGGGTGACACGCACCCGGGCCCGGTCGCCATGCCACAGATAACGCATCTCCCTGCGGGACAGGTAGATGTCGCCGGACCCATCGTCGGGAATCAAAAAGCCGAAACCGTCACGGTGCCTGACGATGCGCCCCTCGACGGCGCCACCCTTACGGCTAGCGCCGGTCTTTCCGGATTGTCGGTGCTTTTTCATTGGTGTCTCAATCATCCCCCGGTGTTCGTACGGCTGGTGACCGTGCGAGACAGACTCCGATACTGACGTCACGCATTCCCTAACGGCCATTGATTACATGACCAAACCGCAATTAACGCCTGCGCGCCGTTGACAGAGTGGACTGGTATCAGTACCTTGTGCGCCCCCGTACCCTCCGTGGGTCGGGATTCTGCTTGCCGAGATGGCGGAATTGGTAGACGCGCTAGCTTCAGGTGCTAGTGGGGGCAACCCCGTGGAGGTTCAAGTCCTCTTCTCGGCACCATCACTCCTTCATGCACTCGCGGCCTATTCAGGAAAGGTCTTGAATTCCCCGCAACACGTCAGTCGAACGGGTGCCGCAGAACGATGGTCTCGTCCCGGTCGGCGCCCGTGGAGATGAGATCGATCGGCACGCCGACCAGTTCCTCCAGACGGTCCAAATACGCATTCGCCTCAGCCGGCAGCTGACCGCGATCGGTCACCCCGGCGGTGGAACCCTCCCATCCGGCCATGACCTCGAACTCCAGCTCGCTGGACGAATCCGGCCAACGGCCAAACGCGGCGTCATCGCCGTAACCAACGCAGAGCTTCAATTCCGGCAATCCGTCTAAAACGTCCAGCTTTGTCACGCACAGACCATCGATACCGTTCATTGTGCAAGCGCGCCGGGTGGCAACCGCATCGAACCATCCGCAGCGGCGCGCGCGCCCTGTCGTCGCGCCGAATTCCGCGCCGGTTTTCGCCAAATGGCGTCCGGTCTCATCGAATAGTTCCGTGGGGAAAGGTCCGGAACCTACCCGGGTAGTGTAGGCCTTCGCGACGCCGATAACACGATCGAATCGCGTTACCGGAAACCCGGTGCCGGAAGACGCGGCAGCAACTCCCGTATTGGACGACGTTACAAAAGGATAAGTGCCGTGGTCTATATCGAGCCACACGCCCTGTGCACCCTCGAACAATATCGACTCCGAACCCTGGTAACTGGCATCGAGCAAGGCGGGCACATCGGCCAGAAACGGCACCAATTGCTCGGCCTGATGCAACAGCCGGTCGGTTAACGCCACGAGATCCACAGCGCTCTGATCGAAGTAACGGACCAACAGAAAGTTGTAATACTCGCCGAGCGCCTCGACCTGCTCCCGCACTTTCTGCGGATCGGTCAAGTCCCCCGCCCGCAGTGCACGGCGGGCTATCTTGTCTTCGTACGCCGGCCCTATACCGCGACCCGTGGTCCCGATACGTGCCTCGCCCTTACGCGCTTCGCGGGCCTGATCGACACGGGCATGGAAAGGCAGTATCAGCGGCGCACCAGGACTCAGTTTCAGACGTTCGCGGATCGCGATACCGTGCTCCTCGATCTCACCGATCTCCTGCAGCAGCGCGTCCGGTGCCACAACGACACCGTTGCCAATGATGCAGGTCACGTCACGACGCAGAGCACCGGAAGGCAACAGGTGTAGAACGTATCGCTTGCTCCCGATCACCACCGTATGGCCGGCGTTGTGGCCACCCTGGAACCGCACCACCACCGAAGCCACTTCGGTCAGCAGATCGACCACCTTGCCTTTGCCTTCGTCACCCCACTGGGTGCCGACCAGAACCACACTCTTACTCATCGCTTTTCCGTTTCAATCGCCTCGAGCGTCCATGCCTCACCGCGCTTGACCAATCGCCGGTCACAGCGTGAATCGGATGGCGCACCCGGTAATTCGTTGACCAAACGATAGCCTTGACCTCGAAGCTGCCCCATGAGATCACGTAACCCCTCATCGTCACACCAGGGAACGAGCACCCAGCCAGCGCCGTTGGTGACTCGTTCGAGCGCACCGCAAGCAACCAGTTTCTTCAAGTCTGCGCTGAATCCCGTCGCCGCCCGTGCATTCCCGAAGTCATCACCGATACCGTCGTAACGCCCCCCGCCGGCA
>JAYZWP010000256.1:0-5656 GCA_036142245.1 Pseudomonadota bacterium
TTCGGCTGTTCCTTCAGTCGATCAAGAAGGGTACTGACCTGGCGACGTTCATAGCGCAACATGTCGGCATTTTACGTATATGAGTAAAATTACTCAATGTAGTAATCTTCTTGTTGCCGAACGCCCTACATCGTCCAAATTGACGGACGCCAACTAAAGCTGAATTGCGATCCACAGGCGTGGATTCCGAAGCAACGGAGCGTTTGCGTGAAATCACGGCCGAACGGCGCATGAGTGGTGCAAAAGTGAGATTTCAGCGTCGTGCTCTGGCTAGCATTTCTTTAACTACTGGTTTGCGTGAGTAAAGAATTCTTTCCTATGAACCAAGTCCAGGGGGTGTTCCTGAATTGCCTCGGTCGCCTGGAAGGTTGTTTCGGCCTGCCCGGGCCTTCTCAGGTTTGCGCAAGAGGTTTAGTAGCAGGCGATGAAGCTGATCGGGGGGCTTTCGCGGGCCAGCGTGGGTGCCCTTGGCAAGCGAATTGACACCAATGATGACGGTCGTCGTCATCGGGTGCATTGCGTGTTACCTCTATATCTGCGGTATGTGGTGCAGTATCGGTGGTTTCCCAGCTTCTTTCCCGGACGTTTCCTCTGTTTGTTGCCTTTCGTCCGATTGACTGACGATAGGCAACAAACATCGGGCGTCGATCTCAACCGATGCGTTCAGGCCGGGAATGAAGCACGCCGCGGCGTTGGTATAGGGGTGAGCGTCCGGGACCTCTCAGGCGATAACCGCCCGCTCGACGAGGTGTTCCGGCAATTTGCCGGGCCGGGCGTAGGGCACGATGCGCGGTTCGTTTTCGTAGTACTTGAGCAGCACGGGGTGGACCAGCCTGCGCCACAGCGGCGGGATCATGACCGGCAGCAGCATGCCGAAGTTGCCGAGGGGGTAGCGGGGCGCCTCCGGCGAGTAGCGCAGGATCTGGAAGGGCCGCCCCTCGTTGGCGTGGTGATCGGCGTGGCGGTTGACGACGCACAGCGTCAGGCTGCTGACGACGTAGGTCTCGTCCCAGGCGTGCAGCAGGCCCGGCGGCTCGTACTCGCCGTTTTCGAGCTTGCGGCGGGACAGGCCGTAATGCTCCAGGTAGTCCGCCAGGCTCAGTCCCAGGCGGGAGGCAACGTACTGGAAGAGAAAGACCGGCAGGGCGATCCAGCCGAACAGCGCGACCAGCAGGCCGACGAAAGCGAATTCGCCCAGGGTCATCCAGATCATCAGGTTGTGCGGTGAGACGGGGTGGCGGCCGTTGCGGCGCTGGCGCTGGTTTTCGATACGCCAGCCCATTTTGAATTTGCCCCAGATGTTGCGCGGCGCGAACCGCCAGTAGGGTTCGCCGAAGCGGGCGGTGGCGGGGTCTTCGGGCGTCGCCACGGTCTTGTGGTGGCCGTAGTTGTGGTAGATGAGGAAGTTGGACATGCCGACCCCGCCGAAGATCAGGCAGCCGATCAGCCGGTCCAGCCGGGATTCGCGGTGCATCAGTTCGTGGGCGGTCAGGCCGCTGGCGCCCAGGGCGAAGGCGAGGGAGACCGCCAGACCCACCTGCTCGTAGGTGGCCAGGCCGCCGTAGGCGATCTGCCAGTAGCAGAAAAACATCACCCCGAGGGAGACCGGAAAATAGAGCCAGACGCTGAGCCGGTAGAGGGGGTTGTCGAGGTAGTCCTGCTCGCGGTCGGGGTCGATGTTCGCGTCGTCCGGCCCGACCAGGGTGTCCAGGATCGGCAGGACCACCAGCGCGACGACCGGCGTCAGCCAGTGAAACAGACCACCGCCCAGCAGCCAGCCGAGCAGCGGCAGCAGGGCGACGGCGGAACTCCAGAGCGCGCCGATTCTGGTGACGACCATCGTGTGCGGCGCGGACCCGCGGGGCAGGGTGGTTGCCATGGTTCTCCTGCGTCGGCGCTTCAGTGAGCGGCAAAATCTTCGCTCTCTAGACGATCGTTTCGTTCGTTTTAGCGGGCGCGTCAAGTCCGGCCGGATCACCGAGTGGCGCCGCGTTGTGGCGTGTGGAAAGCTCTGCTCGGAGTGGACGTCATGGGAGGCGGGCGAATGAGCGAGAAAATTGCGGGCGGCTGTTTGTGCGGGGCGGTGCGGTTCGAGATCGAAGGGCCCTTCGATCACTTCTACATGTGCCACTGTTCGCGTTGCCAGAAGGTGACGGGGTCGGCCCATGCGTCGAATCTGTTTTTGCCGGTGGAGCGCATCACCTGGCTTTCCGGTCAGGAGAGGATCAAACGGTTCGATCTGCCGGAGGCGAAGCGCTTCGCCCGCGCCTTCTGCACGGAGTGCGGTTCACCGGTGCCGTTCGAGAGCCGGGCGGTGGGCATTCTGGTGGTACCAGCGGGCTGTCTTGAAGGCGATCCCGGCATCCGACCGGAGGGGAACATTTTCTGGCCGGACCGCACGCCCTGGTACGACGACGGCTTGCAGGCGACGCGATTCGACAGCTATCCGAAGTAGCCCGGGCCAAGGCCACCCCTTCGGCCGGAGTCCCGGCGCGCCCGGTGATCGTGACCGGTCAGGCGACGGGAATGCGATGACCGTCCGGGCGAGGGCCGGTGCCCGTCCTGTGGGTCCGGGGTCTCGGTCAGCACCGCGCCGGTGACGTCGGTGCGGCGTGGACCCCGCTGTTGCGCTGGGTCCGCAGTGCCGACAGGGACCGCGTCGTGGCGGTGCATCGGGTGTCGGGAAGGCGGTGACCATCCGGAACCCCCTTTGTAATGCGTGCATCTCGCCAAACGAACGTATGGTTTGGCAGTTTATGCGGGTCCGGGTTTATAGTCGTTGCCACGCCGCGCAGACGGCGCAGCGGAGCGGAATGGGATAAAGCAGGAGGAGCCATGAGACCGATCGATTTCGAGAACCTCGACAGCGTGGTACAGGCGGGACGCGTGCACGCGAATCTGTATCGGGATCCCGATATCTTTGAGTTGGAGATGGAGCGGATTTTCGGAGGGACCTGGGTTTACGTCGCCCACGAAAGCCAGATACCTGATGGCGGCGATTTCATAACGACCCATGTCGGCCGCAAACCGGTCATCGTGGTGCGCGATCAGGACAGCGCCAATGTGCATGTGCTGTACAACCGCTGCGGGCATCGGGGCGCGGTGGTTTGCAACCTGTCGTCCGGCAACGCGCGGCGTTTCCGGTGTGGCTATCACGGTTGGGTTTTCGATTCGGCGGGGCGGCTGGTGTCGGTACCGCTGAAAGAAGGGTATTACGACGGCGTCGATCTCGGCGATCCTCGCTATGGATTGGTGAACCTGCCCCGCGTCGCGAGTTACCGTGGCTTTATTTTCGCCTGCGCCCGGCAGGACGTGGAGGACCTCGAGACCCACCTGGGTCCGGTCAAGAACAGCATCGATGACCTGGTGGCGCGGTCGCCGGTCGGTTCCATCCGAGTGACCGGTGGGGTCCACAAGTATCTGTTCAAGGGCAACTGGAAGCTGCAGATTGAGAACGTGATCGACGGATACCACCCGTCGTTTTCACATGTATCGACCCTCGACGAGCGGGGCCGCCAGTTCCGTCGCCGGGGTGAGGAGAAGGAGGGGCCGGCCATCGGGCGGGCCGGCAGCGACGATCCCAACGAGGCGATCGCCCAGATGGACGTTTCGTCCTACGCCCAAGGGCATTCGATATCCGGGGCGCTGCCGGAGCGCGGCGACAAGAGCGGCCCGGCTTACCAGGAATACCTGAACCTTATGCGCCAGTCCTACGGACAGGAGCGTGCGGAGGAGATTCTCGGTAAGGACTGGCACAACACGCTCGTCTACCCGAATCTGTGTCTGCAGATGCTTGCCCAGCATGTGCGGGTGATCAAACCCGTCGCGGTCGACCGAACGGAGGTCTGGGTCTATCCGATCACTCTGGACGGTGTGCCCGAGCAGCTCAATCACGACGTGATCAAGTACCTGAACATAACCCATTCGGCGGCGTCATTGATTCAAACCGACGATCTCGAACAGTTCAAGCGTATTCAGGTCGGACTCGGAGGTGATGGCGCGGAGTGGGTGTCGTTCGAGCGCGGGCTTTCCAGGGATCCGGTGCCGAGTGAGGATCAAGCCGCCCACGCCATCGGCAGCAGCGAGTTACCGATGCGTGCCCAGTGGCAGGCGTGGCGAACCCTGATGACGGGGGAGCAACGGGCATGACCGACGTCGCCGTTACCACGATGTCCGACGCCCAGGCGCGGGAGGCTGAACAGCTCCTGCTCCTCGAAGCGGACCTGCTTGACGAGCGCCGCTTCGAGGAGTGGATCGAACTCTTCACCCCGGACGGCTATTACTGGGTTCCGCTGCATCCGGAACAGGACAGCTATTTGACCCATCTGTCGATCTTTTTCGATGACCGCGAGCTGATGGAGGCGCGAGTGAAGCGGTTACGTCACCCGATGATCCACACGCAGACGCCGCCCAGCAGGACCTGCCACTATGTGTCGGGTGTCCGGGTCACCGGCACCGACGAGGCCGGTCGCATCGCCGTGAGTTCGCGCATTCTGATGCTGGAGTACCGCGAGGGTGAGCAGCGCGTGTTCGGAGGACGGGCGCGACATGGCCTGCGCCGGGTGGATGGGAAGCTCAAAATCGCATCCAAGCGGGTGGATCTCGTCAATTGCGACGACGTATTCGGGCCAATGGCAATACCGATCTGAGGCTCGGGCCGGAGGATCGACTCCAGGAGGATCGCTGACGTTCGAGGGCTGCGCTCGGGTACACCGGGCGCGGCTTGCTTGTGTTGCGATGTCCGTGCGGCGCAGCGCGCTGGTTTTGATTCACTCCAGGATTGAACGAATGGCGTTTTCTGCGGCGGGCGCAGGCAGCGTGCTGAGGTGTTCGTAAATCTCAAGCAGTTCGGCGTCCGTCAGCATGCGCGGTGAATAGGCCGGCATCACGCCATAAGGCTTGCGGACAATCCGGGCAAAGGTCTGCCAGGGAAGCGGCTCAGGGGCGATGCGCACCCCCGCAAAGGTACCCTGTCCGGCGTAGCCGTGGCACTGGTAACAGCCCTTTTCCTCGAACAGGATCGCGCCTTTCGTGGCGCCCTGCGCGACGGCGCTCGTCCACGGCATGCCGGCCGCGAGGAGGGTGGCGGCGGCAATGCATGCGCAGCGCAGGCGCGTGCACCGCGCCGTGGCACGGAACCGTTTCAGCGCGGCTGGCATCGTACGTCCACCAGTGCCGGTTCGCCGCTGTCGACGACCTGCGCGGCACGCGTCAGCACGCCACTCAGGTCGGCAGGGTTGGTGACCGGGCCACTTGACCAGACGCCCATGCTTGCCGCGAGTTGCGCGTAGTCGATGCGGGGCTCATCGAAGGTGTTGCCGATTTCTGCCGCCGGCCGGCCGCCGCGTTGGCGGCGTAACGTCATGCGCTGCAAATGCATCACCTCCTGGTGGTAACCGCGGTTGTTGTGCATTACCGACAGGTAGGGCACGCCATGGTGCGCGGCGGTCCACAGGGCGCCCGGTCCGTACATCAGATCTCCGTCCGCCTGCACGTTGACCACGAATCGTCCATGAGGCCGATGCGCCAACGCCGCGCCCAACGACGCCGGTGCGCCATAACCTACCCCGTATCCTCCCGAATCACCGATGAACTGATGGTGCTGCCTGATATCCCACAGCCGCTGCGGCCAGCCGCCGGACAGAATGGTGCCCGA
>JAYZWP010000257.1:0-2624 GCA_036142245.1 Pseudomonadota bacterium
CGGGGGCAAGCCGTAGTTGGCCACGGTAACCGGTATTTCCAGCACGGCATCCGGGTGAGCATCCTGATCCGGGTAGTTGGTAAAAATGTAGAGTCCGCGCAGGTTGGTTTGAGCCGAGACCATCAGCGGCAGCAGCAAACTCAACCCAACAAGCCACCGCCCCGCCCGTATTCCGAGCATCGACATCCTCCTGAGGATTTTCTGTTCAACCTCGATCCGGAATCGCACCCAACCGCGTCGCTACGCAAAGCCAGGCAGTACGATCGGTTCGCCGGAAAAACGCGACATTATGCCCGATGGGAGGCTCTTCGCCGGACCAACCCTATCCCGCACAGCGGCCCGGTGTTCACCCGCCGCACAAGTCCCCGTTGGACGTTTCGGCGGAGTCGGTTCGCGCAATGAGGTACCTGGCCGGTGCTTCGCTCCTTGAATCAATGACGCGCGTCTGATTCATGCCGGGGCATCCTGCCCCGGACGGGAAACTCGGAATGGGTCAGAACTTCCCTGCGCCTCGCCCCTGCGGGGCCCGTCTGCGGCGGCCCCGGATCGCTCCCGGCGATCCGGTCGAACCAACGGTTCTCATCCTGGTCCGTGAAGAAAAAGGCCCGCCTGCGCGGGCCTTCAACTTGTTGGCTGGGGGACTAGGATTGCTCGGCACTTCCCTGTGCCTCACCCCTGCGGGGCCCGCCTGCGGCGGTCCCGGATCGCTCCCGGCGATCCGGTCGAACCAACGGTTCTCATCCTGGTCCGTGAAGAAGAAGGCCCGCTTACGCGGGCCTTCAACTTGTTGGCTGGGGGACTAGGATTCGAACCTAGGCTGGCGGAGTCAGAGTCCGCTGTCCTACCACTAGACGATCCCCCAGAATCGGAAATCGTCCGACACGCCAGAGAATCCCTAGCGCTTGGAGTATTGCTGCGCGCGCCGCGCCTTGTGCAGACCGACTTTCTTGCGCTCCACTTCACGGGAGTCTCGCGTTACGAAACCCGCTCGTCGCAATGGTTGACGCATCGCTTCATCGAAGGCGATGAGCGCACGAGTGATGCCGTGACGGATGGCGCCGGCCTGACCATTCGGGCCGCCGCCGGTGACCGTTACGTCGACATCGAAGGTCTCGGGTTTATCCACGGCAGCGAATGGCTGACGCACGATCATGCGAGACGTTTCCCGGCCGAAGTATTCATCCAGGGAACGATCGTTTACGGTGATCCGGCCACTGCCAAATCCGAGTCGCACTCTGGCTACGGAGGACTTGCGCCGCCCGACACTGGTATAGGTTTCAGATGCCATTGATGATTTGCCTGAAGTTAAGCCGCCGGTATTTGCTGATGGTCGCCAGGTGCTAGAGCTGCACCACCTCTGGCTGCTGAGCGGTATGCGGGTGGTTCGGTCCGGCGTAAATCCGCAACTTGCGAAACATCGCTCGTCCCAGCGGGTTCTTTGGCAGCATGCCGCGGACGGCCGTTTCCAGCACGCGAGTCGGCTTGCGCTCAATCAGACGCGCGAAGTTGGTCGCCTTCAGTCCACCGATGTAACCGCTGTGGCGGTAGTACACCTTATCCGTGCGCTTGGCACCGGTCACCCGCAATTTCTCGGCGTTAATCACCACGATGTAATCGCCGGTATCCACGTGAGGCGTGTACTCGGGCTTATGCTTGCCACGCAGCCGCTTGGCAATTTCGGACGCCAACCGGCCCAATGTCTTACCGTCCGCGTCTATGAGTATCCAGCGCCGGTCTACTTCCTGCGGCTTCGCACTAAAAGTCTTCATTAAAGCATCGACGAGCAATTGGGAACCGGCGCCGGTCCGTCAGCAATGTGCCGACGCAGGCCGAGCCTTACCGGAAAGAAAAGAGCGCGAATGGTACGGATGGCACCCGCGGGTGTCAACCGATATACGCCAGGACGATAGCCGGCTCACCGGGGGCAAGCCGCACGCTGCCGCCCTTCCCGTCACCGACCCGGGAGCTTCGGTCAACGCGAGAAGCTTCCCTGTCGCGCCACACCGGCGCTGCCATCGGCTGAACAACCAGCCAACGTCGTCACGTTCAGCCAAGGACACATCGCGCCGGGGTGACCATATCGATCGTCGGGCAGGTACTGGTCGTGCAGCGCAGGTGTGGCGCAAGACACAATCGTCAGGCGGTGGCCGTACACCCTTGACCGAAACGCGAGACAAAAAAAAGGCGCGGTTTGAAGCGCGCCTGTTTAGGAGGATGGAGGAATAAAGAGGAGGAATGTGATTGACTTCCCAACCAATCACGAAACGCATGCTACCGACCTTTATTGTGCAATGCAACACTTTTTTTAACGCTTGTTAAGACCGAGCGCATAACCCTTTCCCGGCGCCCGAAGTCTCACTCAACCAATTGATATAAAGATCATTTAATTCCGGTTTGAAACCCACAATATCCCTGGATTCACCGCGGCCCAACGACTTTTAAGAGCACCGCAACAAAGAAAGCAGCGATCAACCCGACCTCACGGGGTGAACCCAAGACGTTCCTTCAGATGATTCACCACCAGCTCGCGCAGGGTGCGCAGCTGCCCATGGAAGAAGTGATCCGCATCCGCAACCGGTTGCAGCGTCCGTTCGATCCCTCGGGCCTGCAGCCAAGCTGACACA
>JAYZWP010000258.1:0-2840 GCA_036142245.1 Pseudomonadota bacterium
GCAAGGTGGCGCCGGTGCCGGGCAAGTTCCTTACTTACACCCTGCGCGAGCCGGTCGGGGTGGTGGGGCAGATCGTGCCCTGGAATTTCCCGCTCTACATGGCTGCCATGAAGCTCGCCCCGGCGCTCGCGGCCGGCAATGCCGTGGTGCTGAAACCGGCGGAGCAGACGCCGCTTTCCGCCATCTATCTCGGCCGACTGATGAACGAGGCGGGGATTCCGCCCGGGGTGGTGAACATCGTTCCCGGCTTCGGCAAGGAGGCCGGCGAGGCGCTCATAAAGCACCATGACGTGGACAAACTCGCCTTCACCGGCAGCACCGGCACCGGGCAGCACATCATGCGTACCGCGGCGGATGGTCTGAAGCGGGTGAGTCTGGAGCTGGGCGGCAAGTCGCCACACATCATCTTTGCCGATGCGGATCTGAAGTCCGCCCTGCGCGCGGTAGGCGCGGCGATTTTCTATAACCAGGGCGAGGTCTGCATCGCCGGTTCGCGGCTGTTCTGCGAGGAGTCGATCCACGACCAGGTGGTGGAGGCCGCCACCACCGCGGCGGCCAAGATGAAGGTGGGCGACCCCTTCGCCGAGGATACCCGGATCGGCGCGCTGGTCTCCCAGCAGCACCACGAGCGGGTCTGCGGCTACGTTGAACTGGGCAGGCAGGAAGGCGCCACGGTGGTGGCGGGTGGCGAGCCGCTCACCGTGGACGGCAAAGGCTACTACTACCAGCCGACGGTGCTGACCGGGGTGTCCAACAAGATGCGCATCGCCCAGGAGGAGATTTTCGGCCCCGTGCTGTCGGTGATTCCCTTCAAGGACATGGACGACCTGATCGCCCAGGCCAACGACACCCAGTACGGCCTCGCGGCCGGGCTCTGGACCCGGGATATCGGCAAGGCGCACAACACTGCCGCGGCCCTGAAAGCGGGTACGGTCTACATCAACACTTACGGACTGCTCGATGCGTCCGCTCCCTTCGGCGGCTACAAGATGAGCGGTATCGGCCGCGAAATGGGCGAGGAGGGAATCGCCATGTACACGGAGACCAAAACGGTCTGGACCTCCCTCGCCTGAGGTGGGCTCGCCGATGTTCGACAAGGCGGCCGAAGCCGGGCTCGACGTCAGCATCGAGTCCGGTATCGCCACTCTGACGCTGAACCGGCCGGAGTCGCGCAACGCCATCAGCCTTGCGTTGAGCGCCGCGCTGCTGGAGGTGCTGAAGCGGGTGGCGCAGGACCCGCAGGTGCGGGCCGTGGTGATCACCGGCGCCGGCAAGCTGTTCTGCGCCGGCGGGGATCTGTCGGAAGTGGCCGGTACCACACCGCTCGACATACGGGCGCGGATCAACAATGGGGCGCGGCAGTGGGTACGGCTGATCGGCACCATGCACAAGCCGGTGCTCTGCGCCCTCAACGGTCCGGCGGCAGGGGCTGGTGTGGGACTGGCGCTGGCCTGCGACCACATCATCGCGGTGGAGGAGGCGAGCTTCGTGATCGCTTTCGGCAAGATCGGTCTGATTCCGGATGCCGCCACCCTGCAGGCGATGGTGCAGAACATCGGTCTGCTGCGCGCCAAGGAGATTGTCTTTAATGCCGAACCGGTCAGTGCCGCCCGGGCGGCGCAGCTCGGACTCTACAACCGGGTCGTGCCCCGGGCCGAGTTCGCCGACGCGGTGCGCGCGCAGGCCGAGGCTTTCGCCCATGGCCCGACGGTCGCGATCGGCATGGCCAAGGTGGCGCTCAAGGAAGCGGCGCGTATGACCTACGACGCCTTCATGGACCTGGAAGCCAACAGCCAGGCGCTGGCGATATCCACCGAGGACCATAAGGAGGGGATGGCGGCATTCCGGGAGAAGCGCAATCCGTTCTTCCGGGGCTTTTAGGCAGCCGCGCGTCGTCTTGTAAATATTTCCAAAAGTTGCAGTTTGCGCACGTTGGGTTTGGCCTGCTCGGTCTGATTCAATCCCGCAACCTGTTGGTTTAAAAAGACAATCGGGTGTCTCCCGAGGCCTGGTCCAGCATTTGCACGCCTTAGGTCGAGCGCGTCGCCAAGCCCCAGCTGCGCGGCGCTGAATTCAGATGACGACCTGGAGGTGTTTTGATGAAGACGATCCGCAAGACGACACTGGCTGTGTCGATCAGTCTGGCGCTGGGTATGACCGGTCCCGCGCTGGCGGACGACGACGTGATGCTGGAGGGTTATCAGGGCTACTGGGCCACCCCGCCCGGCATCATGTTCGAACGGCTCGACAATGACCGGAACAACGCCATCAACGAGGGCGAGTTGAACGCCGACACGGCCCTGCTGGCCGGTTTCGATGACGCGGACGCCGACAATGACGGCTGGCTGAGCCGCGCGGAGTTCGAAACGCTGTACATCAATCTGGTCACCGGGGAGCCCTACACCATCGATTTCGACGAGCAAGGCAACTTCATCACGGCCGACTACTCACGGCGGGAAGCTCAGAAGAAGACTTCGCAGCGCGAACCGCTGCACGAAAGCTTCGACTGGCGGGAACGCGATCGGCGGGCCCTGAAGTCGCGAATCATGTTCGAGAACATGGATACCAATGAGGACGACATGGTCGATCGCGGCGAAATCACGAATTTTCCGTGGCCTACTGGAAACTTCAAAAAAGCCGATACCGATGGCAACGGCAAGCTCGGGTACGGCGAGTTTCGGACCTACGTCGATACGGTGTGGTCCTCCTGATCAGCCATTGCAGCGCCGTCGATGGGGCGGAATTTCGCTCTCGGTCACCTGAACGGGGCGAGCCCGTTTAACGGGCGCGGGTTAACGGCCGGCGGCTTGGAGTCGCCGGTCGACGCCCCGCGCGGTAGC
>JAYZWP010000259.1:0-5245 GCA_036142245.1 Pseudomonadota bacterium
GAGGCGTCTTTGCACCCGCTGCTGCGCGGTATCTTGTCCGCTCTGCGCGGCGCATGAGCGATGGCATGCGTCATCGCTCATGCGGGGCTGTCCGGTTCCGGACGGGAAGCTCTGCACTCATTCAGAACCGAGCATATCCGGTGCCGCCGCGAAGTGCCGGGGCGGCACCGGAAACGCTGCTATCCCGATTGCGGAAATACCTGATGAAATGGTCGCACCTGGATGCGTGCGAAAACCCCGGCGGATGCATAAGGGTCGTCGTTGATCCAGGCTTCGGCCGCTTCCTGGGACGGGAAATCCGCCACGATCAGGCTCCCATCGAAACCCACGTCCGCCGGATTGCCACCCGCCACTTTCGGAAATGGCCCTGCGAGCAGCACCCGCTGCTGGTCCACCAGCTTTTTCAGGTTTTCCAGATGAGCTGCCCGCGTCTCCAGGCGTTTGGCGAGGCTGTCCGGAATGTCTTCGCAGTAGATCGCGAACCACATGGACCGGCAGCCTATTTCTTGCTGGCGGCGTGGGGGTCGACAAACTCGGTGCGAAAGCCCAGTTTGCGCATCCCGACCAGACAACATTCGCAGTCCGCTTCAACCGGGCCGCCGCTGGCGCCAATGCCGCCGATGATGTCGCCTTCATCGTCGAACAGCGGGTAGCCGCCACCGACGATGCAGATGCGCGGATCGGTGTGGGTGAGCCCGTAACCGAAGGCGCCCGGCAGCATCATTTCCCGCACCACGTCCGTGGGACGATGCAGCGCGGCGGCCGTCCAGGCCTTCTTGATGGCGATATCCGGGTTGGCGATCCGGCCTTTCTCGGGGCGCAGCACACCACGCAGATTGCCGCCCATATCCACGACGGCGACGCTCGACGGCAGGTTGATGGATTGGGCATATTTCCCCCCTTCGGTGATGAGGGTGGTGACTTCCTCCAACGTCAATTCGCGCATTCGACACTCCTGATGATGTTGTTTCCGACGGCGTGTGGTCCCGGGTCGGGAGCCGCGGCGCAGGCACTCTAACGGGATCGGTTTGGGTGCGGCAAGCAAGGGCAGTGGTTTGCTAACATCCCGGCCCATTCGCATGGGGGAGGCTGGCATGATCAGAAAGCCGGATCGCGGCAGACGCCGGTTGGTGCGCGGCGGTGCGCTCGTTGCCGGCGCGGCGGCCATCGGGCCGGTGCCGATGCTCGCGGCCGCGCAACCGGCGCAGCCCTGGCATCGGGAGGCCGACGTCATCGTGGTGGGAAGCGGCGCAGCCGGGTTCGCGGCAGCGCTGTTCGCCCGGAACGCCGGAGCGGACGTGTTGATGCTGGAGAAGGGGCCCGCGCCGGGAGGCACGACCATCCGTTCCGGCGGGGTGCATTTCATCCCCAACAACCACCTCCTGAGAGCGGCCGGGCTGAGCGAAAGTCGCGACGACTTCCTGCGTCTCATGGTGCGCGTGACCTACCCGGAGCGTTACCACCCCGATCTGCCCAACTTCGGTGCGGATACCGCCGATTTCGCGCTGCTGGATGCGTTCTATCAGGCAGCCGCGCCCACCATCGAACAGCTGGAGCAGATCGCGGGTTTCCGCTACATGCTGCTCAGGGAGCAGGACGGGGAGTTTTTCCCGGACAATTTTGTGGAATTGCCCGAGAACCGCTGTCCGCGCGGACGTTCCATCGTCTGCGTGCCGGAAAGTGTTGAGCCGGGGCGTTATTACTACCCCGGCGGCGGCGGCCTGGGGGTCGATCTGGTGGCGCTGTTGCGCGGTGCCGCCAACCGCCAGCGCGTGCCGATTCTCACCCGGCATGAGGTGGTCCGGCTGGTAGCCAACGCGCACGGCGCGGTCATCGGGGTGGTGGCGGGTACACGCGACGGGGAGCGGTGGTTCCGGGCGCGCCGAGGGGTGGTGTTCGGTTCCGGCGGTTATCTGCATAACGCGGCGCTCCGGCAGGCTTATCTGCCCGCTCGGGTTTACGGCGGGTGTGGCTCGCCGATCAACCAGGGCACCTTGCTCAACCTTGCGGGCGGCGCGGGTGCGGCGCTTGGCAATCTCGACAACGCCTGGTGGAAGGAGGTGTTGCTGGAAGAGGCGGTGCTCAGCAGTGACACCCCCACCGGCATCTGGGTGGCGCCGGGTGACAGTACATTGATGGTGGATCGTTACGGCAACCGATTCTGCAACGAGAAGAATCAGCCCGGCGGGCGGCCGCAACACCACTTCGAATGGGACCCTGTGCGGGTCGAGTATCCGCGTCTGGTCACCTTCCTGATCTGGGACGAACGCGCCGTCGAACTGTTCGGTGGTATCTACGGCATCCAGCAGAAGCAGGGTGATCTACCGGCTCATGTCATCAGCGGGAAGGATCTGGCGTCCCTGGCAGACAATATCGCCGCGCGGCTCGCCCGCTTTGCCGAGCACACCGGGGGCTTCACGCTGGACGAGGAGTTTGCCGAACAGTTGCCGCGTACCGTGGCGCGTTACAACGCCTTTGCCCGGGAAGGGAAGGATGCCGATTTCCACCGGGGCGATGCGGCGGCAGACCGTGCCTGGCACTTCTACGGCGGGGTTCCTGTGGTGCCGAACCCGCATCCCAACCCGCTGATGCATCCGCTCTGCGAACAGGGGCCCTACTACGCCGCCCTCATCGTGGCCGGAGCTATCGACACCAAAGGCGGGCCGCGGATCAATCCCAACGCCCAGGTGCTGAAACAGGACGGCAGTGTGATAGCCGGGCTGTACGGAGCCGGCAACTGCATCGCACATCTCTCTGCCGGCACCTATTGGGGCGGTGGGGGGACCATCGGTCCCGCGGTCGTTTTCGGTGCCCTGGCCGGTGCCCACGCGGCTGGATCTGCCCCCAACGCGGATGGCTGACCGGATCGCACATTGGTCTGCGGGGCTGCTTTTCGCATGGGTCTCGGGTAGAGCCGCCGTCGCGGGGGAAGGAAGCGTCAGCCTGATGTTTGACGTGCAGCCGCTGTTCGACAGCTACTGTGTCTCCTGCCACATGCTCGAGTCCGCGCAGGGTGAACTGGTGCTCGAACAAGGGGAAGCGCACGGCCAGTTGGTGGGTGTTTCCAGCATCCAGACCGAAATGGCCAGGGTGGCGCCCGGTGACCCGGAGCGCAGCTATCTGCTCCATAAACTGCGCGGTACGCATCTGGAGGTCGGTGGCTCCGGGTTGCCGATGCCGTATGGCGCGGAAGTGAGTGCCGGGATGTCCACGGCCGCTATCGCACTGATTGAAAGGTGGGTTGCCGAGGGGGCGCCGGATAACTGAGCGTCCGCGGCCGGTTGGGTAGCCGGTCTGCCGTTTCGCGATCGCGGCCGGCTTCGCTGCGACCGGACATCCGCCGATGTGGGCGCCCCGGACGATAACAGGCTGCACCTGTCCCGTTGGGGTGCAGGACCGCGGTGTCGGCGAGGTCGCGGAGTGTTACCCGGCACGAGCGCATCTTCCCGCCGCGCGGCGACCCGGCTGCCGGGGCGTGTGGCTACACGCCGATCTGCCGCGACGGGTGCAACGCCTTTTCGGCATCGCAATAGCTGCTGATGCGTGCTCGGAACCCCGGCTCGTCGAGAAAGGTGAGTCTGCCGCGGTCCCAGATCGCTGTGCCGTCGAAGGTGATGGTGGGGTCCACCACGGGAACCGAACCTTCCCCGGGTACCGGTGCGCCGATGACGTGGAAATGTGCGACGCGTGGATTGCCGTGGGCGAGCAGAATCCAGGAGAAAAAATCATCCTGCGGTGTGATGTCGGTACAGCAGCCGGGGTGAGTGCCCGCGTGCCAGGAGTTGACGATGTAGCCGTTCTTTCCCACCTCTTCTCCGACCTGATCCAGATAGGCCCGTAGCCGGGAGACCGCTGCCTCGGGACCTTCGAAGTCCACCATGCGGCCCTGTTCGACGATGGCGACGACCGGGTCCGGCAGGATCACGCCAGTGGATTGCAGTACCCGTGTGGTTGACGGGGTGACCCAGCGGATGGCGAGTCTGCCGCTGGCGTTCAGGGCGTCGAAAACCGCGCTGACCGAGAGCGGAAAGCTGCGCAGAGTGAAGCTGTCGCCGGTCCCGCTGCCGCTGTCCGCCCGGCTATCCCGTCGGGGAATGCCGGCCTGCAGGTCGGTGCCCAGGGGACACGTCATTCGCCACGCGCGAGCGCCCGCCGTACGCCGCCCCAGTTCGCCGAGAATATCCAGCCCCACCCGGTAAGGGACGCGCGCAAATGCTGAGCCCAGATCGTTCCAGCGGGTCAGGAAATTGAGCATTTTCAGTCCGCTCCCCGCGAAGGGTACCAGTCTCAGGATGGCAGCGATCAGGTGGTTCATCACCGCGACGTCACAGTCCTTGATAGCGGCCATGACCGGTCCGGGCAGATCGTCCGGTCCGGAGCATCCATCCGCCCACATGACGTAAACGCTGGCACCCAGCGCGCGGGTTTCCTGCTCGATGATGTTGGCGACCGCCGGGTCCACCAACCCCCGCTCGTTGAGGATAACCACCTCCGTGCCACGGCCGATTTCACAGCCGTTGATCAACAGATTGCGCGCCCCCTCGCGTACCTGATCTTCGGTACAAAGGCGGGGCAGGGTGGAAAAGTCGACCTCTTTGATCATACCCATGACGAGACTCCTGATGGTTGCGGACGATGCTGGGAGGTCAGCGGGGCAATTCCTCCGGCAGCTCGGCATCGTTGTAGTAATCCTCGAGCCAGCCGGCCGGGCCGGTGTCGCCTTCGTCATCATCGTCAGGCGATGTCCCGGCTAGCTCCCCTGGTTTCGGGTTTTTCTCCGGACTCTCAACCGCAGTTTCGTTACGGTGCTGCCCGGATGCTGCTCTGCGCTTGGACATGGCGTCACCTCCTGACGGGATCCTTTTGTGGTGAGCACTGCCGCATTTGCCTCCGTCGCGATTGTTGGTGCGACGGCGATTGCCGCGTCGTGGCGGGTGGATATGGACCCATCCCGCAGGCTGCCCGCAGCGGGCGCTGGTCCCCTGGTTGCCGTGTGCCTGCCAATCATCCGGAATCTCGGCTCGGGTTTGTTGATCCCGGTCAGAATCGGGGCAATGTGGCCGCAGCAGTTCTGACACCGGTGTATGGCGTCGGTCCTGACGTGGTGTCGCAGGTTGCCCGGACACCGTCACGCCAGGCTCCACCGCTTAGAATCTCCTCTCGCAACACTTCAGACCCGCGAGGGTGAATCGTTTGACTGCAACAGATTCCAGTGCCGAAGTCGCGGACCGCACGAGTATCGCCC
>JAYZWP010000260.1:0-3549 GCA_036142245.1 Pseudomonadota bacterium
CAGCCGAAGTTCCTGGACTGGTGGATGGAGATGGGTCCGGATGGATTTCAGGCCAGCGACGTCTATCTGCGCACCGCGATCAGCGCCGAGCCGGACGGCTGGGCCCACTTCGACTACGTGAAGATGCCGGACTACCGCTGGGGTATTTTTCTCGCCCCTCCGACCCCCGGGCGCACCATCGGCTTCGGCGACCACCGCGGCGAACCGGCCTGGCAGGAGGTGCCCGGCGAGCACCGCGGCACACTGCGCCGGCTCATCGTCACCCAGGGCGATACCGAACCGGGCAGCGTCGAGCAGCAACGGCGCCTGGGCAGAACGGCGCCGTCCCTTTACGACCTGCGCAACCTGTTCCAGGTGAACGTGGAGGAGGGACGCCACCTGTGGGCCATGGTGTACCTGCTGGACGCGCACTTCGGGCGCGACGGCCGCGAGGAGGCGGAGGCGCTGCTGGAGCGGCGCTCCGGAGATCCGGACAAGCCGCGGATTCTGAACGCCTTCAACGAGAAGACCGACGACTGGCTGTCGTTCTTCATGTTCACCTACTTCACCGACCGCGACGGCAAGTACCAGCTCGCCTCGCTGGCGGAATCGGGTTTCGACCCGCTGGCGCGCACGTGCCGTTTCATGCTCACCGAAGAGGCACATCACATGTTCGTCGGCGAGTCCGGTATCAGCCGGGTGGTGCAGCGCAGCTGCGAACTGATGAAGCAGCACGACACCGACGACCTGCGCCCCCACGGTGGCATCGACCTGCAGCTGATGCAGAAATACGTGAACTTCCACTTCAGCGTGTCGAGCGACCTGTTCGGTGCGGAGATCTCCACCAACGCGGCGAACTTCTACACCGCCGGACTCAAAGGCCGCTTCGAGGAGGAAAACATCCCGGATGACCATCGGCTCAAGGACAGCGTCTACCCGGTGATCGACCCGGACAGCGAGAACTTTGCCACCCGCGACGCGCCGGCACTGACCGCCCTGAACGAGCGGCTGCGCGACGACTACGTCACCGACTGCCAGCGCGGCATCGACCGCTGGAACAAAGTAATCGCCAGGCAGGGTATCGACTTCGAGTTGAAGTTGCCGCACCGCGCCTTCCACCGTGCCATCGGCGCCTTCGCCGATTCACACGCCGCCCCGGACGGCCAGCGCCTGGACGCGGCGCAGTGGCAGTCGCAGGCCGCTAGCTGGCTGCCGAGTGCCGACGAGCGTGCCTACGTGCAGTCGCTCATGCAGCCGGTCACCGAATCCGGCAAGGTGGCCGGTTGGATCGCGCCGCCGGCCCGGGGCATCGATCGCCAAGCCGTGGATTTCGAATATGTCCAACTCGCCTGAGGGCGAGCGGCTTTCGGTTCGGGTCGCATCCGTCACCGAGTTGGCGCAGGGCATCCGCGGCCTACGGCTGGTCAGAGACGGCGGCGACATGCCGTCGTTCACCGCGGGCGCCCACGTCGATTTCTTTTTGCCGACACCGGCCGGCGAACTGCGCCGCTCCTACTCCATCGCCAGCCCGCCCTGGGACAGCGGCGGATACGATTTCGGCGTGCTGCGCGATGCGGCCAGCAGCGGCGGGTCGGCCTTTGTCCATGACCGCATCAGTGCCGGTGACCTTCTCGACATCTCGCCGCCGAAAAACTTTTTCCCCCTGGCGGACGAGGCCGGCCACCACCTGCTGCTGGCGGGGGGCATCGGCATCACGCCGATGCTTTGCATGGCGCGGGTTCTGGACCGGCGCGGCGCCGATTTTGCGTTGCACTACGCCGCCCGCAGTCCGCGCCAGATGGCCTACCGGACCGAGATCGAATCCCTGGGAACAGAGCGGGCGAGCCTCTACTTCGATGGCGGCGATCCGGCCAAGGGCATGGACCTGCCGGCACTGCTCAACGGACCATCCCCGGACACCCATGTGTATGTCTGCGGCCCGGTGGGAATGATCGATGCCGCCCGTGAGAGCGCCGCAGCGGCAGGCTGGCCGGAACGGCAGGTGCATTACGAGATTTTCTCCGCGCCGCGGCACGAGGCGGCGGACAGCGCCATAGAAGTCGTCATCAACAGCACCGGCGCCACGCTCCGGGTGCCGGCCGACCGCTCCATCCTCGACGTGCTGCTCGACGCCGATGTCGATACCGACTTCGACTGCAAGGTGGGTATCTGCGGCCTGTGCGCCGTCGAGGTGCTGGAAGGCGAAGCGGAGCATCGTGATCACATCCTCGCCGAGGAGGAACACGCCGCCGGCATGTTCTGCACCTGCGTCAGCCGGGCCCGCACCCGCCGGCTGGTGCTGGACCTTTAGGGGGACCTCTGGATGACCCGGAGTTTCCCGTTTCGGGGCAGCACGGGCGGATACCGCGCGGCGGGCTGACATACGATCCGAATGGCGTTTATCGCGGATTCCTTAAGGACGACCGGACCCGGCCCGAGGTCTATCATGCCGTCCCGCGCAGCCCCGCGGTTCGGGCCGACCATACCATTACTGCCTACAACGCAAGGAGAGCCAATCCGATGAAATCTCACCCCGGTCGCGCCGCGCGAACCCTGCTCCTCGCCCTCGCCGCGACCGTTGTCCTCGGTAGCCTGCCGACCGGACCGGCCTGGTCCGCCTCGGCCAGGGAGATCGATATCAAGGTCGAAGCGGCGCTGGAGCGGTTCCACCGTCAGGTGTCCGGCGCCAACGAATTCATGGCCGCCGCCAAAGGGGTGCTCATCTTTCCGGACGTCATCGAGGCGGGGTTCATTTTCGGCGGAGAGTACGGTGAAGGGGTGCTGCGGATCGGCGATCGCAACGTCGCCTACTACAGCACCGCCGGTGCGTCGGTCGGATTTCAGGCCGGCGCCCAGTCCAAGGTGATCATGGTGGTGTTCATGGATGCGGGGGCCCTGGAGCGGTTCCGCGACAGCCGCGGCTGGCAGGTGGGCGTCGACGGGTCGGTGGCGATCATCGAACTGGGGGTCGGCGGTCGCATCGACAGCAACAACATCCGCGATCCCATCGTCGGCTTCATTTTCGGCAACAAGGGGCTGATGGCGGGGGTGTCGCTGGAAGGCAGCAAATTCACCCGGCTGGACAAGTGAGCCGGCTCTGACGCGAACGGTGGAGGCGCAGCGGCTCGCCGAATGGATCGCCACGCATGCGCCGGTGCTGGTCCTGACCGGTGCCGGCTGCAGTACCGCTTCCGGAATTCCCGCCTACCGCAGCGCAACGGGTGAGTGGGACAAACCGGCGCCGATCCAGCACCGCGATTTCCTGCGCAGTGAGGCGGCGCGGCGCCGTTACTGGGGCCGCAGTCTCGTCGGCTGGCCCCGCTTCGCCGCGGCACAACCCAACGCGGCCCACCGGGCCATTGCGCGGCTGCTTGAAACCGGATTGGCCGGAGCGGTGGTAACCCAAAACGTCGACCGTTTGCACCAGAAAGCCGGAACTACGGCCGCGCTCGACCTGCACGGCCGGCTGGATCGGGTGATCTGCGTCGCCTGCGGACATCGACTGGCGCGGTCGGACATACAGGCGCAGCTCAGCGCGATCAATCCGGACTTCGACCCGGCGTGCCTGGG
>JAYZWP010000261.1:0-5644 GCA_036142245.1 Pseudomonadota bacterium
CGATGCACCGGGTCGAGGCGGATGTGCGGGTGAACTGGAAGGTGATGATCGACGCTTTCCAGGAGTCCTATCACGGCGCGTTCGTACATCGCCTGTCGGTGGGAGACATGATCGACCCGCATAGCGATGATCCCTACATGCACCTCAGTTCCGCGCGTTTGTTCGGACCGCACCGCTCGGCGTCGGTGCCGATGAACCCGAACTACCAGGCGCAGCGCCGCCCTGCGGAAGCACTGTCGTTCAAACACGCCTCCTCACTCTGGCTGCAGGAGGGCTCGCAGGAGCGGCGCTTTCTGCCCGGCACCAATCCGCAGCGGCACGATTTCTGGTTGTTCGATATCAACGTCTGCTTTCCGAACTTCTTCATCGATGTCGCCAACGGCTGGTTCTTTACCTACCACTTCTGGCCGGTTGCCGTGGATCACACCTTCTGGGAGTACCGGTTCTATATGTTTCCACCGGCCGATCCCGCCGAGATGATCAGCCGCGAGTACGCCAAGGTCGCCCTGCGCGATCTGTTGCGCGAGGACCTGAGCACGGTCGAGGCCACCCAGCGTGGCCTGGCCTCCGGCGCCATCCGCGAGGTCTACCTGTCGGATCAGGAGATCGCGGTGCGCCACCAGTATGAAGTCGTCGACCAGATGATTCGGGGAGCCCGGGTCGCATAGAACCACCGCATTGGACGCGACCCGCTCGAGGCGGGTCGCAGCAGCGGATGCGCGGAACAGGGCTCGGCAATTAGAATCGCCTCCAGCCCGCGTTCTCCACCTCCAATACTCATGCCAAGGAGATGACAAAAGCCGCCGTGCTTCCCGTGGTGGACGATCTCCCATCCGCCTCACGCCCGTTTGACATCACTGCGTTGCGGCGGCGCGTGGTGCGTTTTGCCTCCCTGCTTTACATCACGCCCTTCCCCCTCTGGATCGCCGTCCTCTGGGCCGGGGAACTGTTAACTCTCGCCGACACGCCGCGCTATGTCGGCGGCGGGATGATGACCATCCTGCCCATGACGATATTGTTTTACGTCGCGCTCGACGGCATGGTGCGACGCGCGTTCCGGCCGGCCGAGCAGCTCATGGCGGCAACCGAACCGGACGAGGCCCAACTACAGCGCATTTCCCGCGCGATCGGCAGCTTGCCCGCCCGGCTCATGCGCGGGCAGGTGACATACGGGCTCCTTGCTCCTCCCGTCGCCGCCATCGGATATCGCGCTCTCGCGCCGGAACCGGTCGCGCTCGCGGCGCCCTGGCCGGTGCTGGAGTTGATGGCTCTGCTGGTGATGGTGATACCCTCGGTGGTGCTGCTCGATCAGCTGTCACATATGCTGGTACCGATCATCGAGCGAACCGGCGTGCGCGGTATGCTGGCCGGCGGGCCGAACCAGCTTCGGCAACAACTGCTGCTCAGCGCAGTGGGATTACCCCTGCTGACGATGCTGCTGTTCATCTTCGTCACCCTGCAGCGCGAAGGCATCGCGTCGGCCGCGAACTTGAGTCTGATCGGGCTGGCCTCGACTTTTGGTCTGATCTGCCTGTACGGTGTATGGGCAATCAGTCGCCATTTTGGCGAATCGCTTCAAGCGGTACGCCGGGTTGCGGAAACCGGCGACCTGACGGAAACCATTCCGGTGCACGCCGTCAATGAGTTCGGCGTCATGGCGATTGAATTCAACCGCATGCTGCGCCGCTTGCGCGAGACCGAGCAAGGACGAGACTACGTGGAAACCCTGTTGGCGAGCGTCGGCGACGCTCTGCTGGTGGTCGACGCGGACCACCGGGTGCGCCGAGCCAACGGGGTTTCGGACTCGTGGTGGGAAGCGACCCATCCCGACGGAGTGCTGGGAAAGCCCGTCGGCGACCTGTTCAACACCGACACCTGCGCGGTGCGCAACGCCGTCGATCGTTGCCTGTCGGACGACATAGTGCGCGAACATCTGGATGTCGTCATCACGCCGAGCGACACGGTGCGCCATCTGCAGTTGACACTGTCGTCGGTTGCAGGCGCAGACGAGAGGCCCAGCTGTTTGATCCTGGCCCGCGATGTCACCGTAGCGGTTCAACAAAGGCGGGACCTGGAAGCCAGCGAGGGCCGCTACCGTACGCTGGCCGAGAACGACGCGGTGGCGATCTATCGAATCGACCTCAAGGGGCGCATCGAATACGCCAACCGAAAACTTCGCTCTTTGTTGGGATTCGATTCGGAAAATGCCGTGACCGGTGCGCGTGTGACGGATTTCGTATCCGACGCCGACGCCGCCACGATTGAGCGGAACCTGGCACACCGGGGACGCGGTGAATCCACCATTTATGAGATCGATCTGCGGACCGTTCAGGGCGAATCGCGCCGCATGCTGGCTTCCGGGGCGCCCTTGCATGGCGATTCCGGTGAGGTGACCGGGTCAGTCGGGATGATGGTGGATATCAGCGAACTGGCTGAGGCGCGCCGTGCTCTCGCCGCCAGCGAGGCAAAGTATCGGGCGCTCGCCGAGACCAGCGCGGCCGGGATCTATCAGGTCGATCCGGACGGCACTGCCATCTATCTGAACCGGGCGATGGCGGAACTCCTCGGATACGAAAGTCCCGACGACGCCATCGGCTCCAGCATCATTGACATGATGACGGCCGACAGCCGTGCCCAGGTGGCGCGTTACAGGACGCTTCGAGAACAAGGCAAGGCATCGAGCTACGAGATTCAACTCACGGATCGTCGCGGCCGCGTGCGGCGCCTGACGCTGCACGGCGCGCCGGTGATGGATAGCGAAGGCCGATATTCGTCAGCGATCGGGGTGGCGATCGACATCACCGAACAGGTCGCCGTGCGGGAACGGTTGGTGGCGAACGAGGCGCGCTTCCGCGCCTTGGCGGAGACCAGCGGCGCGGCCATTCTGCAGATGGATTATGTCGGCCACATCCTGTACGCCAACGAGGCAGCGCGAGACCTGTTCGGAATCGACCCGGGAAAATCGCTCGAAGACTGTGACTGGCACCAGTTCATCCCGGGCGAATCGGTGGAGCGCGTCACCGCGGAACAGGAAAGACGCCGCCGCGGTAACGGCAGTACCTACCAGATAGAACTGGTTGCCCGCGATGGGCAACGCCGTCAGGTGCTGGTCTCCGGCGCGCCGGTCACCGACGCGGACGGCGTAATCCGCAGCGCCATCCAGGTTATCGTCGACGTGTCGGAACGGGAGGCGGCGTTGGAACGGTTGCGCGAGAGCGAGGGCCGGTACCGGGCCCTGGCGGAGCATGCGTTGGCCGGCATCTGGCAAATCGGCAACCGGGGTGAAACGCTTTATCTCAACCCGGCGATGCGGCGCATGATCGAAGTATCGTCAGACACCCGCCTCGAAGACATCCATTTCCGTGAATTCATCGCTGATGGCCACCTGGACATCACCGATGAACAACACCATCAACGAGCCCAGGGGGTAGCGACGGCCAATTACGAACTGACCATCGTCGGCAGCAAAGGTGCACGGCATGAAGTGCTGATATCGGGTGCCGGCGTCTACGCGGACAGTGGCGAGTTGACCAGCATGGTCGGCAGCTTCATCGATGTAACGGAACTGCGCCACGCGATGGAAACGATTCGCGAACAGATCGTGGAACTGGAACAGAAGAACCGCGAACTGGAAGAATTCAACTACGTCGCCAGCCACGATCTGCAGGAGCCGCTGCGGACCATCATCAGTTTCGGCGAATTGCTGCGGGAGGACCTGGACGGCGAGATGAACCCGCGCGCGGAGGAGGATCTTGCCTTCATTACAGCCGGCGCCGAACGGCTGCGGGTCCTGGTGCAGGACCTCCTGGAACTGTCGCGCTCCGGGCGCCGGCGGCTCGATGAGGACATCGTCGCCCTGGATGACTGTGTCGCCGCCGCCGTGGCGGATTTAAGCCTTTTCGTGAAGGAATCCGGCGCTCAGGTCACCAGTGATGACCTGCCCGTGGTGAAGGGCAACGCCCGGGCGCTGACGCGGATTTTCACCAACCTCATATCCAATGGCATCAAGTTTGGTAATACGGAGCAACCGTGGGTTACCATCAGCTGCGATGCGCGGGATAATTGGGTCGAGGTGACAGTAAGGGATAATGGCATCGGTATCTCCGCGGAACACCTCGAACAGATCTTCCAGCCTTTCAAGCGCCTTCACAGCCGCACCCAGTACGAAGGATCAGGGATAGGGTTGGCGATCTGCCAGCGGCTGGTGGAAAGCCATGGAGGCAGGATCTGGGCGGAATCGGATGGCAACGGTTCCGCCATGCACCTGACGTTGCCGCTGGCTCCCGAACTGACTGAGTCCGATTCAAGCGACCTTTGACCAACTTGAGGAAAACTGATGACTGAGCCGCGGGCGCGGGAGCGCATTGCCGTGCTGCTGGTGGAGGATGAACCGGCGGACCAGGAACGCACACGCCGGGCTATCGACCAGATCGAAACCATCATACAGTTGCATGTCGTCGACGATGGAGAGCAGGCGCTCGACTATCTACGCCGAACGGCGGACACCAGCACCGCAAGCCGGTCCGCACCGGATATCGTGCTGCTGGATATCAACATGCCGCGGCTGGACGGCAAGCAGACATTGCAAAGCATCCGCGCTGACGCGAACCTGCGCCATCTGCCGGTCATCATGCTGACCAGTTCCGAACGCGATGAAGATGTTTGTGACTGTTACGAGGCGGGGGCGAACGCCTACGTGACCAAGCCACTGGACATGTCCGGCTACATTTCTGCGCTTCGCGATATCGAAAGCTTCTGGTTGCAACGGGCCGTGCTGCCCACTCACTGCGCCGAATAAAGCGTTACCGATTCGGTGGGCGACCGGCGGCCGCTGCGGGTTCTGATAGTAGACGACAATCCCGCGGACGTGCGTCTGCTGGAGCGGCGCCTTCTGGCGGCGGAAGGCTGGCGGATAGACGCATCGATCTGCGCAGATCCCAATGAATGCCTTGGTGTGGTACGGCAACACACGCCGCAACTGGTGTTCGTCGACTATCGATTGGCCGGGGTCAAAGGTACCGACCTGATCGGTGAGCTGGTGCGTATGGACCGCTTTGCGCCCTACTGTATTCTCCTGACCGGCCATGGCGGCGAGGCGGTGGTTCTGGATGCGCTGCGCGCGGGGGCCCGGGATTATCTGCGCAAGGATGAACTCGACGTGGCCGCGGTGGAGCGGGCGCTGCGCCATTTCCGCATCGAGACCGAAATGGCGGGGCGGTTGCGGGAATCGCAGGATCAGTTCTCGAAGCTGGTTCGCCTCGCGGCGGACGGTATCTGCATACTGCAGCACGACAGAGTGCTGTTCGTGAATGACAAGTTTTGCCGGATGATGAATCATTCGGCCGAACGGTTGACATCCCAACCGCTGGATGATCATTTCGACCCGGCGATCGTGGCGCGGTTTCGGGACAACTACGCCCGCCGTCTCGCCGGCGATGCGACCCTCGAAGACCGGGTCGAGATGGCCGTGCGGTCAGGCGATGGCGAGGAGCTGATCCTGGACATCGGATTTGCGGTCATCGAACAGAGTGGTGAACCGGCGCTCATGCTCATCGCCCGGGACATCACGCAGCGGCGCCGGGTGGAAGCGGAAGTGCAGCGCCACCGTGATCACCTGGCGGAGATGGTCGAGGCACGCACCACC
>JAYZWP010000262.1:0-10172 GCA_036142245.1 Pseudomonadota bacterium
CGGAGTCGACAGGCGGGTCCGCGGATGTCGCCGAATGTTGCTCGGCGGAATTCGGTTGCCACGATGGCTCTGCCGTACTGAGTTCCGCCGAATCCACGAATGGGAGATCCTCGGGCCACGCCTCACGGGCGATGAGGCCGGAAGCGGTATCGAAGGTATCCCCGGCAGGCACGTCGCTCCATTCGGGTGCCGGCAACGAGAGAGCGTCAGCCAGGGCGGACAACAGGAACTGCTCGCGGGGACCGATGTCACCGCCCGCCGCCTGCAGCGCCATGCTCTCGTCGATGCGGTCTTCGACGATCTGATTCAGCGGGTTGTACCAGGATTCTGTCTGGGCAATCCGCCGGATATTGGCATCGGCCTGAGACCACTGGCGCAGAAAATTCGCCGCGGTGCCGTCCTCCCAGCCGTTGGCGGCAAGGCGCTGGCCTACGGCGCCCAGTGCGCCCGACGACGCAATGACCGGAATCGCGTCATTCGCGCTCAACTGATGACCCGGCGAGTCACCGCCGCGCAGCAGGAACCACCACAAAGCGAGTGCCACGGCCAGGACGATCACGCCGACAGTGAGGATCAGACCCGCTGTCAGGCTCCCGCCGGCACGCGACTCGGAATCGGGTACGGTTCGCTGTCCCGTCATCGCGTCGATCTGGCGGCGCCGCAGTTCGCGGTACTCCTGTGCGCCGATCTCGCCCTGGTAGTAGCGCCACGCCAACTCGCGGATCGGCGATCGGGTGGAAGACTGTTCGGTCATGAGTCGGACAGGTCTCTTACCAACCGGAAACCGGTGAACTGATCGGCACTGCCGTCATGAGTTTTTTTCAGCGAGACATCGCAGTTGGACATGGGGTCCTCATAGGTCCCGCCGACCACGGCGGAGCCATCCCCGATCCACTCCTGGGCGTTGCCTACCGAGTGGACCAGTCCCCAGCTGTTGGCCGCGCCGGCGTTGACGGGCAACAGCTTCCCGCCCCGCAGGATGCTGCTGCCCTGCTTGAGCAGACAGTTGTAGTTACCGCGTTCGTTGTCACCGCCATCAGCTTTCGCGGCGTAGGTCCATTCCGACTCGGAAGGCAGGCGATAGGACAGACCGGTCCGTTCGCTGAGCCAGGCGGCATATCGCGCGGCTTCGCCGTAGGTGATCCCGGTAACCGGAAGTGCTCCGTCTGCGTTTACCGGGCTGCACTCCTTGCTGAGGTAGCAGTAGGCGTTGTAGTCCTTCAATGTCACTTCGTATTTGGTGATGGCGAAGGGTGAGCTGCCCGGAACCACCACCATGAGCGGTCCGCGCACTTTTTCGGCGACCAGGTCGAAGCAGGTTCCGCGGCTATCTTTACCGTAACCGGCGAGGCGGGTTTCGCACGGTCGGGGGGATGGCAGGCCGACGGCGTTACCGCTGGTTGATCGGCTGGAGGAAGGTGCCGCGCTCGCAGGCGCTGCGGTCGATGTCGGCGTTCGTGACGTCGCTGGAGTACTTTGCGTCGGTTTCGTTCTTGCCGTGAAGCCGGCGTTCGGGAACAGTTCGTTGCCGGCATCGTTCCACAGCGCGGCAGCGACGGGATTGGTCGTGTTCAGGGACTCGATTCGACCTTGAAACAGTTTGATGAATAGCGCCCTGCTATCGTTTGCCGCCGCTTCGTCGGTAGCACGCAAGGTGCTCAAGGTGTCGCGCAGAACGACGATTTTTTCGCCGTCGGGCTGTTCGGTGCGGGCCAGTTCGTCGCGCAGCTCCTGCAGTGTGGCGCGAGTACCGAAGCGTTGCCGGGCATCACGCAGCGCGCTGACTTTCGGTGCGACCTCGAGTCCCGCATTGATCAGACGCATGGCGTCCCGGTACTCCTGTCGCTGCGCAAAACCGTTGGCCAGCTTCAGATAGGCGTCAGCGATCGCTTCGGGCGCGTCTGTCTCGAGAAAGGGGTCGTTGGCGGCAAGGTCCTGTTTGAGCAGCTCCAGGGTGGCAACCGCTGCACGCACATCGTTCGCCTGCGCCTGGGTCAACAGCGTCTGTTTACGGCCTTCTATCTCGGCGGCCTTGGCCCGCTCCGCCGCCGCCTGTTGGAAAGCGGTCTCGGCACTTTCCAGACGCGCCAGGCTTGCGTCGAAGGCCTCCGGCCGCTGCGTCAGGCGCTGACCGCTTTCCAACAACGCCCTGGCCTCAGCGAACCGCTGCTGTTGCAGACTCGTCTCAGCCTGACCGGTGTACAGCGTAACGACGCGGTCCAATACCTCCGCGCGCCAGGCATCATTCGCCGGGACCAGGCGCGCGAGCTGCTGCAGATTGTCACGCAACGCGCGTTGCCATGAGTCCTCCATGGAGGGGTCCGCGAGCGCCGCCTCGATTTCGGTGCGCAACGCGGCGATCTGAGATTCGCGGGCCGCGGCACGGGCGCGATCGGCGGCCTCGTTCAGACTGGCCGATTGGCGGGACAGAATGTCCGATTCGGGCACGCTGCGCAGACCGGTCCGGATTGTCGCGAGGGCCGCTTGGAGTTCTCCGCGTTCGGCGAGTGTTGTCGCCTGGGCGGAAATCTTTTCCGCCAGTCGGCGCCGGCCATCCTCGAGCATCGGATCGGTGGGATTGAGGGCGGCGATCTGATCCAGCACATCGACCACCTGACCCGGCGTTCCCTCCGGCCGGTCCAAGCGGTCGAGCGTCTGGTCGAACGTCGCGTAAAGGTCGGTCAGTTGCGCCTGTCGCTCTTTTTCGGCCGCGGCTTTTTCTTCGGCTGCCAATTCGCGGCTACCGGCCTCCTGGGCGCGGGCGATTTCCGCCAATTCGGTGTTCAGAGAGGAGGAGACCGGCCCTTCACCGGCCTGACGCAGCCCGGTTTCGACAAGCCGGCGCGCTTCGTCCCAGTCACCCTGGGCTCTGGAACGCCGCGCCAGGGCGAGATAACTCTGCGCGAGTCTGGCGCGGGCCTGCACCACGCGAGGGTCTTCCCCACCCGCCTTGACGAGGGCGCCGAGCAGGTCGGTTGCGTTCGGGTCATCGGGTGGCGCGAGGCGGTTCGCACCCAGCGCCGCTTCAAATTCCGCCATCAACCGGTCGATCTCCCTACCGTAGCGGGTCTCGGCTTCGTTGAACCGCGCCAGGCTGTCGTCCACCAGCGCAGGTGGCAGCAGCGGTTCGTAAGCCGCAAGCAGTGAGCGGCCATCGTTCCATGCTCGGGTGGCCAGGACACCGGACACCGCGGGTGTGATCAGCGCCTCGGTGCGGGCGCGATACTGGGCGAGCAGTTCGTGATTCGGTCGCAGGGTTTGCAACTGCACGAGACTCTCGCGCAGCGCGTTCAGGGTTTCCAGATCCTCAGGCAGGCCGGCGGCTTTGAGCTGCGCCTCGATAGCGGCAATTTGTTGAGCTTCCTCGCGGCGGGTTCGCTGTGCGCCGATCTCGTCCTCGAGATTGATCAACGCCGGGTCGTTGCTGAACCGCGCGAGCCCGGCGAGGGTCAGTTGCTCCGCGAGGTCGAGGTTTCCCTCGGACAGGGCGGCGCTTGCCTCCCGGGCATAGGCGCTGGTCAGCCGGCCGTCGTTCAACAGGGGATGATCCGGGTTCACCTGGGCGACGATGGCCAGCACCGCCGGGATGCTGTCCTGGCCCTGCGGCAGTAATCGTCCGGCCTGCAACCCGTCGTTGAAGCGGCTCGTCAGGTCGTTCAGCAGACGGCTCTTGCGACTGGCGATCTGATCGTTGACCCGCTCCAGTTGGGCGGAATCCGGATACAGCTGGCGCGCCTCGGCGATGAGCCTTTCCGCTGCCGGATAGTCGAACTGACCGCGCGAGTCGTCGACCGACGCCTCGGCCCGTTCGGCATAGAAGGCGAGGATGGTATCCCGTGCGTTACCGATGATCCGGCGCCGCAGGTCCTGGTCTTCGATCTGACCGAGTTCCCCGAGTGCCGAGGCGATCTGGTTGGAGTCTCCGCTGGTGATGCGGGCGAGCAACGCCTGTTCGCGGCGATTGTCCAGGTAGTTCATGATCGGACCGCTCAACGCGATGACCAGGACGATGCTGGCTGCGATGGCGCCGATGGCGATCGGTACGGTGCGGGATTTGCGCCTTTGCAGACCCTCGATGAGTTCCTCAACGGTGGCGGTGCGATCCGCCTGGGAAAACGCAAGCCCGCGCTCCAGGGCGCGCATCTGGCTGCGTGCCAGGGTCGGGATCGGTTCCGGCTTCATGCCGTTGTCGCGCGCGAAGGTGGCACGCTTGCGGTTGTACGGATGTTTGCCGCCCAGCAGTTGATAGGCGACGCAGGCCAGGGCGTAGATGTCGTCCCGCGGGTCCGGCTCGTTGCCCTCCATGATTTCGCAACTCGCATACGCCGGTGTGAAGGCGCCGAACTGTTTGACGTCGAAGAGTGTCTTATCGTGCCCGTCGTCCTCGCCATCGCTGATGGGGCGCGAAACCCGGGCGGCGATACCAAAATCCAGCACCTTGATGGTGCCGTCCCGACGCAGAAAGACGTTGCCCGGTTTGAAGTCCGAGTGCACCAGGCCCCGGCGGTGTGCGTACGCCAGTGCTTCGGCCATGCCGCCGATGATCTTCAGCGCCTCTTCTTCAGGAAAGGGCTCACCCTTGCGCTTCTTTAGCACCACGTCCATGGGTTCCCCATCGAGGAACTCCATGGTCATATAGACATTGGTGCCCTGACGGTCGAAGTCGTACACCGTCATGATGTTCGGGTGGGCCAATTCCTGCGTCTTGCGCGCCTCGCGCTGTAGTGCCTGCAGCGCCTTGGGGTGCTTCTTGAACTCGTCGTTCAGGACCTTGACGGCGACATAGGGGTCGCGGTCCTGAGCTTCGACCTTGCGCTGGTCGATCGCCTTGAACACCTCGCCCATTCCGCCCTTGCCGATGTGCGCGACCAGCTTGAATCGGTCCTTGATGACCGAACCCACGCTGAGTATTTCGTCTCCTGCCGATGACCAGCCGCCCGGATCGCCCCAGGTGGACTGCGGCCGGGGAGCGGAGGTCGACACGCTGGGGTCCCAGCTGCTCGCGCCGGTGCCCGAGGTGTCGGATACCATTTGCGTCGCTTCGTTGTGTTGTCTTCCCCGGCTGGCCGTGCTGCGGCTGCCGCTTGTATCCGCGGCGACCGCGGTCGCATCATCCTCGGCCGCCGAGGTCGATGCCGGGGTGTCTGCCCCGATGTCGAAGAAATCGCTGTCTCGACCCGTGTCCTCGGTATCCTGGGGGTCATCCAGCGGGATCATGTCGGTATCGTCGTCGAGCGCGACGGTCTTGCTCGTCGTTGCGCCAACGGCGTTAGGCATTTCGGTCAGGGAGCTGCTGTCTCCCTGCGGCAATCTCAACTCCCGCCGTAACACACGATACGCAGCGGTTGGCAGGTCTCCGGAAACCAGGGATGCCTCTACCAGGGCGGCGATGACGTTGCGGTTCGCCTCATTGCGGGCGATGGACGCCGCGAACTCCACCAGCAGTTTTTCCAGCTTCAGCTTGCCGCGGATAAAGGCGCGCAGATATCCCTCGAAAAGGATGCGTTCGTCGCTCATGACTGTGGCTGGTAGTGGCGAATTCGGATCATGGGGTCGTGTTCCGCCTATGCGGCGTATGCCAGCAGCACCGTCACATTGTCCCTGGACCCGTTCCTGATAGCCCGATCGACCAGTCGGGTTACGCTACCGGTGAGGTCCGCGGGGTCAAGCATCCCGATGATTTCGTGATCACCGACGCCTTTGTTCAACCCATCGCTGCAGAGCAGATAGAGGTCGCCCTGACGGACTTCCAGTACCTCGATGTCGACATATAGTGGCGTCTGCGCACCGACTGCCCGGGTCAGGACATTGAAGGTGGGGTGATTCTCGGCGTCTTCCGCCGCCAGAACGCCCCGCTCCACCAGCTCTTCCGCTTGCGTGTGCTCCTGAATGAGCATGGTCAACTGCCCGTCGCGCAAGCGATAGGCGCGACTGTCTCCCACCCAGATGATGGCGGCGAATCGGTCCTGGGTAAGCAGGGCGACCACTGTGCTGCCGATGGTTTGATTCTCGAGCTGTTCCTGGGACAGTTGCAGCAGGCGGTCGTTGACGTCGGACAAGCGCTGTTCCACCAGGTCGACATACGCGGCAAGGGTCGAGGGAGCGGAAATCTGCTCGAATGCCTGCACCACGAGCTTGCTTGCCACGTCTCCGGCGGCATGCCCTCCCATCCCGTCCGCCACCACCCAGATACCGGCCGCCGCGTTTTCTATCAGGGCGTCTTCGTTGATCGACCGGGCCGCGCCGACATCGGTGAGCCCTGCGGAAACCCACTGGAAGGGCGATCGGCGTGCGGCGGGTTTTGGCATTGTCAGCCGAATATCACGATAAGTCGGATCGATTGGGATGGTTGCCACATCCCGTTAGTCGGAGCAGGGGACAGCGGGCGCGTTCTGGATTGTCGGGCAGATGAAGCGACATCGCGGCGTTTTTATCCGTTTGAACGAATCCCACCCACCATATTCCGCCAAGCCGACTCATCGAATGTCTCAGTCGATGTCACGGTCCGAGCGCTGCGGCATAACGCGGCTTCTCGGCGATTTGATGGCAGCGCATGTTACAGCCGAATGTTATCACTACACCCTAAGAGTCGAACATAACACCTTGCCGGAAAGGTAGTTTTGGGTTGGAATTCACCCTTGCTTGCCGTATCGTAACCCGTCATCAGGGATGGACTGATTTTTGCTGGTTCCGAATCGCCGATCGCGATGTTTGGATGAATACTTATTGATAGTGCCGAACGACTTCTGGTGTGGCTCGATTCTTCTGGTTCAAGTGGTGAACGGCAAGACCCGCTCGTCAGGTAAACCTCGTAGACAATCGGCTTGCAAAATCGTTGACGTCTGTCCCTTCCCCGGCACGGCATCCGGGGTGCCCGGTGTGTCTACAGGATTGCAGGCAGTGTCACCGAGCCCTTGTCCGGAGTGACCGGGGGAATCACCAATTAACGTGACGATGACGGTTCGGACAATTCGCGGCGGTGTGCTGGCGGTCACCGTTGCGATGGTCAACCTCGTCGTGCCGGCCGCCGGGACTGCGCAACCGTTACCGGGCGGGGCGACGCCGGGCGGTGTCGCCCCGGTGACGCGGCCGCGGCCTCCGGAAACCGCCGATCCCCGGGTGATGCCGACGATTCCCGCCCTGCCGCAACGTCCGCTCGGCCGTGATGAAGGCCCGGTGATTGTCGTAAGACAGTTCCTGCTGGAGGGTATGTCTGACGAGGACGATGCCCGGGAAGCGCACGGCGACTTGCAGGGACTGGTAGAGGCGATGCGCAGCGAGCGGGATGGCCGGTTCACCATCGGCCAATTGCAGGACGTGGCTGATCGGGTCACGGAAGTCTATCGCGGTAAGGGATATATCGTTTCCCGGGCGGTTGTCCCTGCCCAGGAGGTGACTGACGGACAAGTTGAGATTCGATTGTTCGAAGGGCTGCTCGGCTCGGTTCAGGTCGAGGACAACGAGGATTACGCCGATGCGCTCGTGCTGCATGCTTTCGAGGATCTGATCGGCAGTCCCGTATACAGCCCGTCGCTCGAGACGGCGGTACTGCGTACCAACGATCTGCCGGGACTGTCGGTGTTCGGCGTCTTTCAGCCTGGCGAAGCGGTCGGCGAGACGGAACTGGTATTGAAGGCCACCGAGCGCTCCTGGGAAGGGTCCGTTGGACTGGACAATTTCGGCACGGAATTCACGGGCGAGTACGAACTCCGGTTTGACTTCTCATTCAACAATCCGACGGGCGCCGGGGATGCCATCGACCTGATCCTGCAGCAGGCCTATAACCCCAAGTTGGCGGATTATGCCTATCTCGGTTACCGGCGGCCCTTTTTTCCCTCGTGGAAGCCCGGCCACGAGGTCGGCATCGGTTTTTCGCGCAACGCGTTTCAGGTTGGCGGTGAATTGAGTGCGCTGAATATTGATGGTGTCACCGAAATTGTGACGGGCTATTACCGCTCGTCGCTGATTCGCAGCCGGCGCCGCAATCTTGCCGCCCAGTTCGAGCTTGCCCGCAAGAGTGCCAAGGTGGAAACCAGTGGCCAGGCTTTCTCCGAGGATCGTCTCTCCGTGTTCTCCGCCCGTCTCGAATTCGACGCCATCGATCTGTTCCTCGGCGGGGGTATCAACCAGGGAAGTGCGACCTACACCCACGGCTTCGGCAATTTTCTGGCCTCCACCCAGGCAAAGGATCTCCCCGGCCTGAGCCGCCAGGATCAGAGCGGGGATGCCATCGGCACCGGATTCGACAAGTTTTCATTCGACTACTCGCGCTACCAGTCATTGCGGCCCAACCACTCGCTGATTCTGTCGTTGGCCGGTCAATATTCGGACGATTTGCTCGTTTCTCTCGAGCAGATGGCCATCGGTGGCCCGTACAGCGTCAGGGCCTACTCACAGGCCGAGTATCTGGTGGATTCCGGCTTGGTCGCCTCTGTTGAATACGTCCTGAACGCCCCCTTCATTGCCGATAAGCCGGCCTTTCAGAACCGTACCTGGGGACAGGTGTTGCAGGTATCCGCCTACCTGGATCATGGCAGTGGCTGGATCAACCGCCTGCCGGCGGGTCAGGAGCAATCCATCGAGATTACCGGTGCCGGGGTGGGTGTCCAGATGTTTGTTCCCGCCGATGTCGTCGCGGGGCTGCTCAACATGGCGGGTGCCAAACTTCTGGACAAGGAATGGGCGTTCTCGTTCCCGGGCGATATGTCGTTGCGCCTGGATCTGGCCACGCCGGTGGGTAAGCGCGACGCGTCCAACGGCGAGAATCCGCAAACCTACTTCAACCTTGTATACAACTACTAGGCGCCGCTCATGAGCGGCGCAAGAACCGCTCGGTACGCGATATATCATGGCGATGTCGCGCCGATCCTGTGGGGCGCGGTCACTGCCGGGATGACATGTTCGTCTGGCGGACCCTATGTGCGAGTGCGATGGCCCAGGAAACGGTGAACGCGAATGAATAACAGCAGTCGATCCGGAAAAGCTGAGTACCCGGAGATGTCAGCCCTGCCCCGTGCGCTGAGCGTCTCGATTCGCAGCGCGCTGCTCTGCGCCGGTACTGCCGCCGTTGTGCCGGGCGCTCAGGCGGCGCCGGCTGGCGGCAGTGTGGTGGCGGGTCAGGGGTCCATCGGTACGCCGGTGGTCGGTACCACGGTCGTTAACCAGCAGACCCAGGCGCTGGTAGTCAACTGGCAGAGCTTCGATGTCGCTGCCGGTGAACTGGTCCGTTTCGATCAGCCCACGGCCAGCGCAACGGCTCTGAATCGGATTCTGGATCACAAGGCGTCACAGGTGCACGGCGCCATCGAGGCCAACGGCCGGGTTTTCCTGGTCAATACGCGCGGCATCTTTTTCGGCAAGACGGCCCAGGTGAACGTCGGTTCCCTGGTTGCCAGCGGCCTTGATATCACCACCGAAGATTTCATGGCGGGGCGGTATGAATTCGACGCAGCCGCAGGGTCCGGCAGCGTGATCAACGAGGGCACCATCACGGCGGCTACCGGCGGATCGGTGTCGCTGCTGGGCAGCGGGGTCAGTAACAGCGGCCTGATCGTTGCCCGGTATGGCCGGATCAATCTCGGGTCCGGGCAGACGGCTACCCTGGATTTTGACGGCGACGGCTTGATCCGTTTCGCGGTCGACGGCGAGGTGCTGGGCAGCGGTGACGGCATCGAAGCCGCCGTGGACAACAGCGGCACTATTCAGGCCCACGGCGGGCAGGTGCTGCTGCAGGGTGCCGCCGCCAAGGATGTCTTCACCCAGGTGGTCAACAACAGCGGGGTCATCGGCGCGCAGGGAATAGACACGTCGGGCGGCTCTATCCGTCTGGTGGGAGGCGGCTCGGGTGGCACGGTTCTCAACACCGGGTCGCTGGATGCCTCCAGCCTTGTCGCAGAGGGTGGATTCGTGGAGCTGTCGGCCTCGGACATGGCCGTGGTCGCGGAGTCCGGAAGCATCGATGTGTCGTCCGGCGCAGCGACGGGTGGCGAGGCGCGGGTGCTGGGGGATAACGCGGGTCTGTTCGACACCGCGAGCGTGAATGCGTCCGGCGCAACGGGCGGAGGCACCGTGCTGGTCGGCGGTGACTTTCAGGGTGGCAACCCTGAGATTTCCAATGCCACTTACGCCGTGGTGGCCAGCGACGCGGAGATCCTGGCCGACGCCACCGGGGC